>CAZIZB010000066.1:0-4470 GCA_964543635.1 uncultured Opitutales bacterium
AAATAATTGAGAATTGCAGTTCCTGGGTTTTTTGGAGTTTAAAACAGTTAATAACAGTAAAAAACACAAACTGATTTTTGGCAAAAATAAAACATTTGAAGAAAAACGTTGAAAAATGTAAGTAGGTAGGTAGACTATAAGAAGTAAAGGATGGATTATGGAAACATTGTTAGACCCGAAGTTAGATTTCATTTTTAAGAAAATCTTTGGAACGGAAGAGGGGAAACCGCAATTGATTTCCTTATTAAATGCCTTACTCAAGGGACAGCCGCGTATTCAATCGTTAACATTGAACAATCCCGAAATCGACAAGATTTTGGAGGATGACAAAAGTAGCCGTCTGGACATTAAAGCCACTAGTGATGATGGAACATTGTTCGATATTGAAATTCAATGTAAAAAATCTGGTGAGATTCCAGCCAGAGCTGTTCATTATATGGCGAATTTGTTTCCGCAAGCGATCCATGCTGGTGATAAATACAGCAAAGCGAAAGTTATTAGCATTTGGATTTTAGGCGAAAACGTAACTAAACGCCAGAATGCCATTAATAATGCCTACATGACTTTCGAAAAGGACGATAAAGATCCCTTCGAACACTTAACCGATAGCGCTCGAATTATCTTTGTCGAACTGGAAAAGTTCAATCCGAAAAATGCGGACATGCAAGACCTCCTTACCGGTTGGTTGTCTTTTCTAAAAAACCCAGCTTTTATGGATAATTCCTTCTTTCAAGACATCCACGTAAAGGCCGCTATGGAAACCTTACAATATGTAAGTTCCGATAAAGTCGCACGTCAGATTTATGATGCTCGCCTCAAGACCCTCAATGACCATAACAGTGATATGACCATTGCTCGCGAGGAGGGACGGCAAGAAGGAATTGAGGAAGGCCTCACAGAAGGGGCAATGCAAAAAGCTATTGAAACCGCTAAGAATTTTTTAAAAATGGGGTTAAATATTGAACAAGTAGCTCAAGGGACGGGTTTATCTGTTGAAGAAGTAGAACAGTTAAAGTAGTTTAGTTTATCCAAAGTGTTACATTTGCTTACTGTTGTCTTTCGTTCTCGTTTTATGAAATCTGGAATACCCTATTTTATCTGACGATTATAGAGAAGGAACAAAAAACACCAAGGCTCATTGTTTATTAAGCAGCGACAAGCCTTTTTCGGTGTAGTCACCATTGGGGGTAACGTAGTTGTATAAGCAGGTGTAACCGATGTTGTATTGCTTACATAAGTTTTTTACGCAAACGGATCTATCTTTCATTTCGCTGGCGATGACTTTTAATATCGGCTTGGTCATTTTTTGAGGGCGGCCACCGCAGCGCCCTCTGGCTCGTGCGGCTTTCAGGCCGGCTAGGGTTCGTTCACGAATAAGGTCGCGTTCGTATTCCGCCAACACACTAAAGAGGTTAAACATTAATTTACCGCTGGGCGTTGTTGTGTCGATACGCCCCATGGTTGAATCTAATACTTTTAGGGCAATACGGTTATCGTTTAAATAGTTTATGATTTGGTTGAGGTGCACAAGATTACGGCCAAGTCGATCGAGTTTCCAGACAACAAGGGGTTTTTAAAAATTCGTTCCCAAACGAAACAAAAACAAGCATTAGGCACGAAAACTGCTACGATAAGTGTTAGATCTTATGATGATCGAAACGATTTCGACTAGCCTAGCTAGCGTAGGCTCCACCCTAGGGGCCCTTGGATTAGATAATAAAAATAGTGTACATCCATCCCGTAATGGTACCAGCAAGTTCGTCAAATACTTACCTGGGTCTAATTGTAGTAACGTTCCTACAAAATGTGTTCTCCGAGTTACCCTTATGCGGTATTTGGAGTTTGTAGGATATACATATTAATACGATTTTTAGTTTTTAATTTTTAACTTTAAGGAGGAGTTATGAAGGTTAATAATCATTATGAAAATGTGGATTTGGTAGCTAGCTTTTTTTCTGAAGAGGAAACAAAGGTTAAGCAAATGAATGATTTTATTAAAGACAATGGCTTAGAAAATACAGATACTTTTTTTATAAATAATGTTTACATTCCTGAAAATTACAAAGAAGAAAAAATACTAAAATGTACTAGTGAAAACACTAATGCTGTACATTGTCATTTAGTTGATGAAACCTTCATAGATACAATAGGGTTCCTGCAAAAGTCGGAGCTAAAAAAGTCTGCTATGACGCATGAACAATGAAAAAAACAACCATTGTAAGAGTGTTAAAAATTTTTAACATTATTTTTTACCATTCAAACCGCATAGTTACTGACTTTATCGGAAGTTTTCCCTTCGACTTTTGCAGGAGGTTTAATAAAAAAAGGTTTTAACGATTTTGATCACGCTTTTAAAGGTTTGTTTCTTCAACAATTTGAAATATTAGATAAAAAATTAACTACTAATAGAATTAAATTATTTATTGGAAGTACTGCTGATAAACCCAATCCCGGAATGTATGGAGATGGTTTATATCAATTAGATATATTCAATGGTATTTATGTCAATTTTTCTAAAGAAATTGTTATAGAACAAATGGAAAAACCTATCTTTTTCATACAACAAGAAGGAGATAACATTCCTGAAATAAAAGCAGTACCATTAAAAGATTTTGTAGGGCTGGGCGAAACAGATGAATATAGGTTATTAGCGAAATGTGCTGCCTATTTATTATTTCACGAACTATTTCATGTAAATACTTTTGCGGATTGTAAATTTGATGCAAATGCTTACAAGACTAATCTTCAAAACTTTTATATTATAGAGGGCGTTGCTGACAATGATTTAAAGAAATTATTTTTAAATAGAGATTTAGGAGATGATGCACTAAATACTTTATGTAAATTTGAGAACATTTCAAATAGCGTCCCTGGTGAATGCGATTTCATAAATAAATTATATCCTGATAAACCTACAATGAGATTGTACTGTGGAAGAGGTTTAGATTTCTGTGATCCGGTTATTAGAGAGAATTGCTTGAATGTTTTTAATTCTATTTTTAGAGAAAAATTAGCCGGGAAGACGCTTACACCAACAACAGATCAATTAAAATCTGATGCTCAACAATTAAGTGAAAATTTGATATTACAAAAAATGCAATTACATTATTATCAAGTTATTTATAAAGATAATCATGATTTGACTGATAACCATAAAAACAAGATGCAAAAAACAGAAAATATCATAAACTCTTTGAATACTAATGATATAAACAAAAAAGATTTTATACAATTCAAAGATGAATTGGATAAACTGGTAAAATTGATGAATCAAGTCTCTAGCAAATCATGGGCGTTTAACTTAAGAACAAAAATCCATAATTTTCTTCAAGGCAAAAACGAAAATGGGAATGTTAATAGCTTAAAAAAACAAATAGAAATTACTAAAACTTTAGTACAGGATTTTAAAAATTTTCAAAAAACGGGTAATGTCAATTTAGAAGATCAAGAAAAACTTTTGGAAATATTAAATGCGGACATAAAATTATTAGAAGTTTTTTTGCAACCTAACGAAAAACTTGTAGATGAGAGTAATGAAATTATTAAAATTTGTGTTAGCATAGAGGCTGCACATGCACAACAAAAAATGCCAGATATTAAACCTGAACCTAATTTTAAACTTTCGAATGGCTGTATTATTTGTTAATAAAGTTACAGTATGTTACACGTGCCCTGTTTTTCTGTTGAATCTAAAGTGGTTTCTTGAGGGTAAGAATGTAAACTTGCAAAAAATTCATCTTCATTTTCTGGGATATTTCCAACATGCACAAAAATACTATTAGCCCCTTCAAAATTAAACTTAGAATAACTACTTATTTTTTTATTCCGAAAAAAAGGAAAAACATTTTCTTTAGAATTGAAAGTTTTCCAGCGATTTACTAAATCATGTAAACAATAAGTAATTTCAAGATAATAAGAATAATTTAATCTATTAAATTCAGGAAATGCCACTTTTTCATAGAAAGCAACTAATAAGAAATATGAAAAATCGCAATAATTTGCTTGTTTATATTCATAAATATCATAAAACGATCGAAATATAGATAGAAAACTTTCTTTATCTTTAATTATGGGATTGGAAAGTTTTTTCATACTATGTGGAGGATATTTAATTAAAATATTAGGATCTGCTTGGTCGGCATAAAATGCATACAAGTCTTCTCTTTGACTTTGAATTACTTTCTGCAAACATTCCACCTCTTCATCAGAAAAATGTAAAACATGAGAGCAATTGGAGACAAGTTCGGCCATGGTATAAGAGAGCGCTAGAAAAAGCACTATTAAGCTATTAAACAGATTTTTCACCGTAAAAGTAAATAAAATAAATTATAGCCTCTGTCAATAGGGTTTCAAAAAATTACTAGAATTTATTAAGTCTTTACGGTTTCAAGCAGCCGATTGGAACAATAGTAATGCCATCTGGTCGTCGATAGGCATAAGGGGTCAAGCCTGTAAGAACCATTTTGAAGG
>CAZIZB010000067.1:0-4463 GCA_964543635.1 uncultured Opitutales bacterium
TTTAACATTTGCAGAATCCAGCGTTTATGAGGCCCGCTTAAGGCACGAATAGGAAGCTGCTCCAAAGGAATGGCAACACAGCCCTGAAAAGGCTCAAATTGTGGTAATTCATGTATTGTTAAAACCCTCTCAGGCTGGAAGACTTCCTCTGTATAACTTACTGTACCAATGCTACGTTTGCCTTTAAAAAAGAATTTCATTTCGCCGAGAAAATTTTTACGCTCTTGAGTCAAAAACGGCAATTCTAGCAATTTACTCCTACCACCAACCGCAGACGGCTCCAAAAGCAAGCAATTTTCATTTACCAGCCAAATTCTTTCTCGTTTGGCAAACGATCGCTGTAATTGGACAAATTTTGGACATTCTGCAACTGTATCGGCCTTAAATGCCTCACATAGACCATGCAATGGACATTCTATGCAAGTAGGATTTTGCTTTGTACAACAAACTGCACCTAATTCCATCAAGGCTTCGTTAAACTTACCAGGCTGTGTTTTATCCAGCAAATTTTGAGCTTTATTTCTAAAAAATTGAACAGCTAAACTTTTAGTAGAAAAAACTTCTGTATGGTTAAAAATTCGCGCCAACACACGAACAACATTTCCGTCAACTACAGCAACAGGTTCATTAAAAGAAATACTTGCAATCGCGGCTGCAGTATAATCCCCAATGCCGTTCACTTGTTTTAATTCTGAAAAAGAAGTAATTGGCTTTTCACAATATTTTTTGGCAAAAGAGTGAAGATTGCGAGCTCTTGAATAATATCCTAAGCCCGCCCAATCTCGCATGATTTCTGCTTCATCAGCATCCGCAAGGACTTGAAAATTAGGATAATGTACCATCCATCGCTCAAAATAAGGTAATACCGTTTTAACTTGGGTTTGCTGAAGCATAAACTCAGAAACAACCGTTTTATAGAAATTAGGCTTTAAACGCCAAGGCAACTGCCGTGCATTTTTCTCAAACCATTGTAATAGGTTTTGACGGAAAAGAATCTCCATTTTTACCAAACCTGATGCTTTGTATCGTATGCATGCAAGTTTTTAGGAACCGCATCCTTAATATTAGATACAACCGCACCTGTTTTGAAATGAACAAGTTGCTCTTTCAAATTTTTATAAAACTCCACATGGCCATCCATATAAGCTACTAAACCACCTTGTTTACCGTATAAACTGTCTTCTTCCCATTCACCTGTGTCAACGTTTAAGCCTTTTGAATAGAGCAATGGCGTCGTTTCAAGAGGGGCATTAGTAGGAATTCCTCGAATCACAACCCAACTCAGCTGTAAGTCTCTAAAATCCGCCAACATATCTTGATTAGGACCTACAATTCTCTTTGGAATCATCTGCGTATCCTGAGTACACACATAACAATTAGGATCGTTAATACCCCCATTATTAGCTAAAACCGCAGCCCATCTTTGAAAATTAGAAGCCGTATTCAATTCTCGAAAAACGTTCGTATCCTGCGCACAGCTTAAATAGGATAAAGCTATTTGGCGCAAATTATGGATATCCTTCGCAATTTGGGATTTAAACACCATTTTGCGTCCTAACGGAAATAAAAAACTCATAAAAACACTTATGATCGTTATAACCGCTAACAACTCAATAAGCGTAAACCCTTTTTCTTTTTTATCCATTTACTAATTTTTAAAAACTTCCTCCCAAGTAAGCTGAGATAACTTTTGTACTTGAGTAAAAAATCGCCAAACAATACATAATAATCCTAAGGTTGCAGGAACCGCAATAATGGCAAAACTCCATCCAGTTAGAAGTCCTAATTCATGATTAAATTCAATACTTCCAGCTGGATGTACAACAAGGTATTTGGCCAAAAGATAGTTTAATGTTGCACTAAAAAAGAAAAGTCCCGATAAAATCCATTCGTACAGGATTACATACTGATTAAGTAGTGACAGGGTTTTATTTTGCTCCAAACGTTCTAAAATAAATTTCGTATTGCAAATCTGATCATTTAGAAGAAATTTTATTAAAAACGGCGGTTTTCTCAACAATCGCATAATAACCAACCCTACTCCAAAAATCGTTGGCACCAGCATTTCATTAATCGCTAACAATTGGTTTGAACCTTCAAACAACCCCACACTTCCCTTTACAACTATGCTAATAAGACCTAAAAACGCAATCCAATTAAAGTGAGCTTCTTTTACCCAATCTAAGATTCCATAAGATAAAGGGCAAGAAATTGCTAAGGCCAAAGCAACTTTAGCTGAAACATGTAAAAATGAATGTCCATGCATCAACAAAACTGTTGGTAAACAGAGATTAAAAAAAAGTTCCCATAATAAAGATTTGCCCTGATTTTCAGATTGAGCCTCTTTTTTTTCGCTTGTCATAAGTCTATATTGATATTTAGAGTAAATTGTATATTCATTATGGTCAAGGTGTTTTTACGTGAATCCGCAAGTGCTTGTCTCGAGCAATTAAAAGGTCTTTGTAGCTCGTTAACAAACGCTTGTATTTTGGTTCCTAATCGCACTTATCAACAGAATTGCATAAAATTCTGTACTCCAAACGTACCCATTTTTACCCCATCGCAATGGATGGAAATACTAGGATTAAGACCGTTGAAATTTGAAGAAAGTCTCTTCTTAAACACTTACGATCCTTTTGATGATCCTGCTAACAATAATACAAATTTACTACAAGCTTACCCAGAATCATTTCAACAAACTTGGTTAAATTGGATGAAAGAGCACGGAATACATCATTTTTCAGACAGTACCCAAACTCGTATAAAAAATTTTCCTTTTAATTCTGTTATTTTGTATGGCCACTTTGAAACCAACAATCATAATGTCATAACAAAGGTCTTACAAAATTTAAATGTAAATTACTATCAAATTTTATATGATAATTCCCATAATTCTCGAGAAAATGAAAATCTAAAATCCGTAGAAAATTCCGAATATTTTCAGTCTATTTCTACAAAAAACACTACAGCCGAACGATATTTCGTACAAAAATTTTTAAAAGAAAATCCAAATACTGTATGCGTAGAATTACCTGGATTATCTTATGAATTTTTAGTCCAAAAACCGACAAACAAAATCCTAGAAGCCTGGTTGGATTGGCAAGAAAAAGGTGATTTAAGTCATTTTCTTATTTATCTAAAAAATCATTTAGAAAACAATTTGGAAGCATTTAAGGCGGCAAAATTAAAGCTCGAACAAGCTTTTTCCGTCTGTTTAACGGATGATTTTACTCTTTTACAAGCTTCTATTTTAAAAAAAGAAAAGCATTGGCTTGAAAACTTCAAACAAGGTCATTGGCCCATAGAAGCTTCATTTGTAAACTTTATCCAAATTTTACAAAAAATTACGCCCGACAATTTTAAGCCCTTTTTCGCAAAGCTTCCATCGTTTCCATTCATTATAACTAAAGAAGAATTTTTTACTTATTTACGACGCCTCATAAACAATCAAGAAAAAGCTCTAAAATCTGTTAAGCGACCTGAAGAAGTCCTGTACTTTCCTTTTCCCGCATATCTTATTCCACATTGTATCAAATCGCATAAAGAATCAACTAACCAACGCATTCACTCCTTTATTGCTTCTGCAATTCTAGATGGTAAAAAAATTACTGTATGTGCCCCACAAACTGATAACAAGAAGGAAGCTTTACAAAACCTTTATCCAAGTCAAAAAAACTTTGAAATTCCATTAAAATCCAAAGCTATTTCGAAAACAAAAACAAACTTATTGTTACCCCCTAAAGTACTTTCAAATTTGTCCTGCAAAAATTGGGAACGATTTTATTTATGCCCATTGCAAACCTGGGTAGAAAACATCTTAAAAACACAAAAATCTCCTCTGCATTACTTTCGAATAAAAACCAAAATCATTGGAGAATGGGTTCACGAAAATTTACAATTCGACAAAAGCCCTACCACATTTGAAAATTGGCTCCAAATCATTCAGAAAAACGCTGCTGTACGATGGCAGGTTTTGAAACAAAGCTTTGAAGAAAATGCTCAAAACATGCCGCAAGTTCTTAAAACTTGGCATAAAAAAAGTTTATTTTGGGCTCAACAAATGGCATCCGCCTGTCAAGATCTCTTACGTTATGAATTATACTCCGAATGGACACTTCCAACCGACGCGCCTTTTAAGGGGCGTATAGATCTCCTAGCCATCAAACAAAATGAAGCTATCGTTGTCGATTATAAGACGGCTCTTCATTACCTTTTTACCCCTAAACAAATTAACAAAGGTCATGGTCTGCAACTGTGGCTCTATGGAACTTATCTACAATCTATCGGAAAATCAGTATACTTAAGAATCATCGACCGTTTTGGAAAATCAACTCAGCTCGATTTTGATTCAACAAAATCCGAAGTTGCGGATATCGAATCTTGGCTCAATTCTGTTCAAAAATCCGGTATTTATTCTAATTCACCGGAAAAAAAGAAAGATACATTACCCTTGTGCTTATAAA
>CAZIZB010000068.1:0-4439 GCA_964543635.1 uncultured Opitutales bacterium
AATTTGAGTAACGATTTTTGATAACTAGAATAAAAGTTACGCAAAGAAAAATAATATTTGTATGTTTTTTGCTGGACATTATTAAAAATGTTGCTTCTCATTGTTAGAATGTTTGTTTTAAATAAAGAAATAATGAGAAAGCTATTTTCTTGATCGATTACTAAGATTGTCGCTATTCTTAGCTTAACCTCTCTTGTACAGGCTGCACAGTTTCATTTACCAATTGGAACTCCAGGAAGGCAAGAAATTGTTGATCCATTGGGACAAGTGCAACCTGATACTGCCTTTGTAAATGGGAAATTTTGTGAGCATGTTATTGTTCCCAATACTAATTGCCATTTATATTTTCCTATCGATGGTTCTCAGCCAACGACAGACGAAGCAGGGCAATATTCTGGGGCAAGGTATAATAATCCTGATAATAATCGTGTGACTGATTGGTGGGTGCGGGTGTTTGGAGGAACGGAAGCCGTAGAGCTTTCTCGATTTGTTTTTAATAGAGATGCAGAAAACAATGTATTTATGTGTCCTTTTAGTCATATTATGGTATTGCCTGTTATAAATTTTAATTTCAAATGTGATTTTTGGATATGTTTTCGTAAAATTGCAGCAGATCCAGTAGGACGTGTTCTACTTTATCGATTGTTGATCGAAATCAGACGATTGGATAATGTTGGTAGAAATAGTTGTTGTGAGGATGGGATTTATTTAGAAGATGAAATAAATAACATTAGAAAACGAAATTTAGCATTAGAAATATGTCATGGAGATTTTTCATTTGTGCGTTCTCTCCGAGCATTAAAAGGGAAAATAAATTTTGATCCCAATATAAATATTCGACTAACGGTACTTAAGCAGTTAAATCGCCAACTTACAACAGAAGAAGAAAATGCTCCTATCGAATTAGATATAGCGCTTTTTCATGAGATGTTGCATTGGTTTCATTTTTTAAGGCATACAACAAGATATTTAAGCAATAGACTATATGCTACATCCTTCAAATATAATACGCGTTGTTATTATGGAGATGTGTGTGAACTATGTGTATGGGGAGAAATAAGAGAGGAAGAAGTAGCAACTATTTTAGGTTCTCCAGATCATAATCAAGCTGCTCATATAAATTTAATGCCAAATGGATGTTTTTACCCGAATGATCCTGGTATGGGTATTGCTGTTAATGTACGTGGTAATCAAGTCTTTATTCCACGATCTGATAAATTTTTAAATGGTGAAGACTTGTCAGAAAACGTATATCGAATATCGAAGACGCAAACAAACCCTACACATAGATATATGCGATTTGGACATTCTGATCAACCAATCCAAGCAGTTACAATGAATCCCATTCCTAATCGGTTTCGTTTGGCCCATAAAGTTGCACAAGATTGTTATCAAAACATTATCGGGAACTTGCCCTTACATTGGTTTTTGGTAAAAACTCAAGCAATAAAATAGTTGACAAATTTTAAAACAATAATCAAATAAAATCATGAAAACAAGAAATATAATATTCATTGGTAGTTTATCGTTGGCATCTATATTAAATGGGATGTCAAATGAATTAAAACAATCGTTTGCAAAAGCAAATGGTGCATTTTCGATTTTGACTAACAATTTGACAAAAGCTACGCTAGAAAAAGCAAAAGAACAAATTAACTCTAGTCTTGCTTTAGTTACAGATGATGATTGTGAGGATGAAGACGTTGCAATGCATTACGCAGGATTGTTGGGAGACTTAGGTTTCGTTCAAAGGCTTGAAAAGTGGTTGCAAAGTCCTAGTAATGAGGAACAAACAGAAGAATTACGAAATTTAGCTTTATCTAGTTCTATTTATCTTCCAATAGTTCAAAGGGCCTTCAAGCAAAAAGATGTTCAATTTTAAAAAATAGACACTAAAGTTATTTAATCAAACTCCACAGAAACTTGTGGAGTTTTTTATGTTTGCCATTTACGACAATTTTCAAAATAATAGGGTTCCTGCAAAAGTCGGAGCTAAAAAAGTCTGCTATGACGCATGAACAATGAAAAAAACAACCATTGTAAGAGTGTTAAAAATTTTTAACATTATTTTTTACCATTCAAACCGCATAGTTACTGACTTTATCGGAAGTTTTCCCTTCGACTTTTGCAGGAGGTTTAATTTTTAAAAAATTGGCAACATTCTTGCTTTCCTTAAGGTTTTATCATGATTCTACAAAAACAACGCAGCTACATAAAACAGTTAGGATTCGTCTTGATTTTCATTGGAATTAGGGCTAATATAGCCTTTGCCTATGAACTAGAAGCTCAATACGCAAGAACTAAAACCTTACTCATAGAATTAGACACCCTCAACAGTAAAGCCGAACCAAAAACCATTGAATCAGCAATTAAGAAAATTCAAACAACAGTAAGTAAATCTATCGAAGATTTTACACCTTCAGTTTCAACATCAAGAATTTTGCCATCGATCGGAAATCCACCACCACCTCCGCCCCCACCAGGATCTTTGGGAACACCGGGAGTTCCTCCTCCTCCGCCACCACCAGGATCTTTGGGAACACCGGGAGTTCCTCCACCTCCGCCACCACCAGGATCTTTGGGAACACCGGGAGTTCCTCCTCCTTTTAATAATTTTGCACAAACAAAAGTGAATTTCAAAAAAACAACACAACCCGAACCTATTCTTCCACAAAAAGGACCTTTGACCAAAACGACTTATCCAACTTTAATCGATTTTTATTATCAAAATGTCTTTTTAGGGGCTAAAGATTATGATTTTACCTTATTAAACACTATACAAAACGGAAACCATATTACAAAAATCAAACTTTACACAGAAAAACAACGAAATGCTTTTCTAAAGGCCTACAAAAGCCGAGTAATTGTTTTCGAAGAGGAAAGCAAAAAACTAAAAAAAATTATAGATTTTATTAGAGATATTTTTTTCAACTTCACAAAAACTTATTTAAAAAACCCTAACAAAACCGCAGAAAACATCAAAGATCCTTTCAACTATATAGATACACGTCTTCACAGTTTAAACAAAAAACAAAAAAACAAACTTCAAGTAATACTTAACTCTATTAATCTACCTGATGGCACACATACATTTGATAATTTAATAGAAGAAGCAATTAAAAACAAAATAGCCTTTTTAGAAACTCTTTATATAAATCCTAAGAAATCTTTAGCACATTCAGAGCATGCCCCATTACTAGATATTTTGTATCAGTTTTTTCAACAAGATCAAAATAGTGCAAAACAAGAAGCGCTGGACTACATTGCTAATCTTACCACTAACAAAAAACAAACAGATGCAGATACGATAGATGCAAAAAACAAACGTATTGATAGTTTAACAAATACAATAAATACTCTTGTTTCACAAATCGGACTCAATTTAACAATTGATCACGAAATTACTTTTGCTACGGATGGATCTGCAAGGCTAAATGAAATTATTGAACACATGAAACAACAAGAACTCATATTTGCAAAAAGTTTAAAAGCAGCTTTAAATGAACAATTTCCAATATCTAATAAAACTTTAGACGATATGGAACAAGCAAACCCAGAAGGATATACAACTTACGCCATAGCCGTTAAAAACTTAACTCAATTTCCAAAAATTCAGGCTTATAGAAACCTTATTACTTCTTTAGAAGCTTTAAAAAAATACACCCAGGAATCTCCAGAAAGTTCCATAGCACCAACATTAGCAAAAAGTTTAAAAACACCCTCAATAACTGTTATTGCAAATACTGACGATATACCACAAATTAATAATTATTACAGGGATATTAATCTCGATCTATTTACAGATACAATCAGTGATGAAGCCTTAGGCCAAGTAGAAGAAATGATAGCGCAACAAATGCAAGGAAGTACTAGTGAAGGTATAATTAAAATAGAACCTACTGTTTTAGAGGCAATAATAGATAACGAAAATGAAATTCCATCATTCAATACTCAAATTCCTGAAGAATCTTCCAATCTAGATAACCACGTGGAAGAACAATCCAGGAATACAACAAACCAAAAAATGAAAACTCCACCTACACAATCCAGGAATACAACAAACCAAAAAATGAAAACTCCACCTACTTCTAATGATGTTTCAGCCTCAAAAAAACAACTTGAAAAAACACCTACAACTCCATCGAATCAGGGCAAACCTAATACCGAAAAACAACCCAGATTCCCCCAAAACAATCTGAAGCCCAATGCACCTAATGAGCCCAATGCACCTAATGGAGACAATTCGCTAGCTTTAGAGTTTCTTAAAAAAACAATATCCAGACAAGAAAACGAAAACAATGCATTAAATCAACAGAAAAAACAATTAGAAATACAACTAGAAGCAAAGAACAAAACGCTTCAAGTACAAAACACTACAATAAATACCTTGGAAGAAAGAATTAAACAACTCCAGCAGCAAAATGCGCTTTTGGCCAATA
>CAZIZB010000069.1:0-4396 GCA_964543635.1 uncultured Opitutales bacterium
TTATTGATGTTTTTTAAGTTTAGGCTTGTCGAAATGTTGGATACGTTGCATAGTTAATTTATACTTATGTTAAAAACGGTTTCAAGGTGTGTTGGCTTATGGTTGTTGTGCATGCTTACACCTGCGCTTGTCCGGAGCGTGCCTTCACTTTCTTCGGATTTGCCAATAGAATACGATACAAAGCGCAATTGTTCGCTTGCTTCTGGTAATGCCGAATTTTTAAACGATTCTTTACGTTTACAGGCTGATCGTATCTACTTTTTTTCAGAAAATGCGAAAGCTTTAGCGGAAGGTAATGTACGTGTAACTACAGAGTCTTTGCGCTTGTTAACACCCTCTGGAGCTTATTGGAACACCGATAAACGTTTGGAATCGGACACGTTTCGTCTGGAGGTTTTGGGGCATGGTGTTGAAGGACAAAATCTAAAAGGTACTACAGGCCATTTAACCGCCAATAAGGTTGCCATTCATTACAATGGAGTTCAAAATGATATAGCGGGTGTTCATATTACAGCTCGCAAAGGCGAACTTCATACCGGTAAATATTTCGAATTGTGGGATGCAGTTTTTCATGTAGGAGCTGTTCCGCTTTATTATACACCTTATTATCGTCATGACTTCAATGAATCTGTCTTACGCTGGAAAGCCGATTGTGGCTTGATTCATCGTGATAAAGAAATGGGGCGTTACTTACGAAATGATTTAATGTTTAATTTAGGATGGCCCATTAAACCTGGAATTATGTTCGACTATTATCGAAAGCGTGATTTTTTGGTGGGCGGTGTACTTGAATATAACAAACCTTCTGGCAAAGGTTATTTTAAGGCTGCTCGAATCCATGATGGAGATTTAGATACCTATAAGAAGAGTAATCCTAATGCCCAAAATAATCGATTTTTTGCGGAATGGCGCCACCAAGGCCAATTGAGTGAAGCTACAGATCTTTTAGTACAAATGGAATGGATGAAGGATAAGGATGTGATTAAGCATTTTCGTCCCGATGAAAATGATGCGACGCGTCAACATCCAGACAATTTTGCTGAAATTTCTCATCGTACGGACAATACCGTTACAAGTGGTTTGGTGCGTTACCGTTTTAATCACTTTCAACATATTCAAGAGCGTTTGCCTGAATTACGTTTTAGCTATTTGCCATCTCCTTTATTCGATACGCCGTTTTACTATCAATACGGTTTGGGAATGAGTCATCTTAGAGAAAAACCTTTGGATGCAACCATTTCAGAGAAAGAATTGAAGCGTTTGGATGCCTATGCAGGCTTGACAGCTCCTTTGGATTTAGCCTCGTGGTGCACGTTTACGCCTGTTGTAAATGCACGTATGGCACATTATTGTGGACTTAATCAATCGCCTCATTATAGCGATTATACAAAGGCTTTATGGCAATTTGGGTTTGACTTAAGATTTAGAGCCTATGGTGACTATGCTTACGAAAACGAGTATTGGAACATTCACAATTTTAGGCATTTATTACAGCCTGTTATTCAGTATCGTTATTTGCCGCATGGGCATCGTGGACAAGAAGCTATTCCTGCAATTGATCGAGAAGCTCAAGATGGAAATAAAGTTTCTTTGCATGAAATAGACCTTTTAAATCATCGCGATATTGATGATTTAAACGATATGCATTTAGTGCGTTTAGGGCTCGAAAATTTCTTGTATACGAATTATGCAACTGGGCAAGCTAAACAATGGCTACATTGCAATCTTTACCAAGATGTGCGTTTAGATAAAGAACAAACACAGCGTAAATTGGCAGATACGTTTTTTGATTTTGAATGGAGTCCAGCTTCTTTCTTTTCATTCAATCAGTTTTTACGGATGGATCCTAACGAAAAACGTCTCCGAGAATCCAATACCTCTGTTTCTTTTTCCGAAAATGACTTGTGGAAAATTACATTGAGTCATTCTTATACCCAAAGTAATACGAATCCAGACAATCAGCATTCGGTAAAGGTTTCGTATCGTATAAATTCTACGAATGTCATTTCTGCAGCGCTTTCGATTGATGCACATAAACCAGACCTTATTCGTCAAACCTACACGTGGTCTACAATTGTTGCAAAAACATGGAATTTTGATGTAGAATTTAAGTGGTGCAAACGTCAGCGGCCTATTACGAGCCCTAAAGAACATTGGCAGATACGCTTTATTTTAACGTTTAAGGAGTGGTAAACCATGAAATTACCTGAAATTATAATACACTCAACTTTTATTAGTCGGACCTTATTGTCAGCCAACGAAGATGAACGTAGTGTTTATCTTATAAAATTGTCCTTGCCTGAGGATGCTCAATACCACTTTGAACCGGGTGATATCGTCTTTGTTTATCCAGAAAATAACCCTGACTTAGTTACGCGTACCTTATCGCTACTTCAGATACAAGCAGATGCAAATATTGAGGATGTAGATGGGCAAAATTATTCCCTAGAAGAAGCGCTTTCTAAACATTATGAATTGCGTCTTAAATCGAGTGTTTTAGAGCAATTTCCAGAAGAGAAACATGATGATTTTTGGTTTTGTTTGGAGGCATTATGTACACAAAAGGGAGCCAGTTTTGAAGCAAAAGATGTGCTTTCTTGGTTAAGGCCGATGCGCCCAAGGGCTTATTCGATTGCATCTGCGAAAGTTCAATTGCCAAACGCTGTAGAATTGGTTGTAGGTTTAGTAAGCTTTCCAGGTTCTGATGGTGAAATGTGCGAAGGTTTGTCGAGTGGATTCCTTTGTCGTAGACTTCAGTCAGGACAAGCTCTAAATATTTACATAAAATCTTCTAAATTCCGTTTGCCCGAAGATTCAGCTCTTCCCGTTGTTATGGTAGGGCCAGGAACAGGAATTGCCCCATTTAAAGCCTTTTTGGAGTATAGAGCCATAGCAAAGGCGACAGGACCTAATTGGCTGTTTTGTGGAGGACGTCATCGAGCCAATGATTTTGTTTTAAAAACTTTTCTAGAAGATCTTCAAAAACGAAAGATATTAACGCGTATAGATACGGCTTTTTCGCGCGATCAGGACTATAAAATTTACGTACAAGATCGCATGCGAGAAAATAGTAAGCTTCTTTGGGAATGGTTTCAACAAGGGGCTTATTTCTACATTTGTGGTGATGCGAAACATATGGCCAAAGATGTAGAAGCAGCACTTTTAGATATTATCCAAAAAGAGGGACAACTGTCTTTAGAGGATACTCAGCAGTATTTGAAGGATCTACGATTAGCAGGCCGTTACCAGAAAGATGTCTACTAAAGCTTATTGTATTTATAATGCGACAGAACGTGATTTAAATTTGTTGTATTGGGGTAATTTTTCTGCTCCAGATGCATTTTTTGGACTTAAACTAGCGGATAGAACTGTTGCTTTTGTTTCCGAATTAGAATACAGCCGCTGCGAACAAATAAGCTGCTTTGATGAAGTTTATTTATTGTCTGAAATTCGAAAGGAATTACAGGTTTTGTGTCCAGAAAAAGCTTATTGGCCGGCTTTTTTTCAGTTTTTACAGAAAAAATATAAGATAGATCAATTTGTTGTTCCTAATGATTTTCCAGCTTTTATTTATGCGCAAATTGCCTCGGAGGTTTCGATAAATTTTGATAAAGACTTCTTTGAGACGCAACGTGCGATAAAGACAAATTCGGAAATTGCTGAGATAGAGAAAGCTTGTGAATTAACGGCTAAAGGAATCGATTTTGCAAAAAACATTCTTCGTCAAAGCCAGATTAGAGATCAGTTTTTGTACTATGAAGGCCAAATTTTGACCTCAGAATCGTTACGTAGTAGGCTTGAAGCTTACTGTTTGTCGCTCGGAGGATATGCTACGGATACGATTATTTGTGGTGGTTTGGACGCTAGCAATCCGCATGCAAGAGGTAAGGGTCCTTTACATGCAAATGAGCTTATTGTTATTGACTTTTTTCCAAGGCTACAAGCTTCACATTTTTATGGAGATATGACGCGTACTGTCCTTAAAGGAAAGGCGAATGCTCAACAAGAACATTTGTATAATTGTGTGCTGGAATGCCAGCAGGAAATTATCACTAAAATCCGTCCAGGTGTTTATACGAATGACTTGATGCAGTTTGCGCTGGATTTCTTTGAAAAAGCAAGCTATGGCCTAAAAACTTCTCCAAATGCTTGTGAAGGATTTATTCATAGTCTTGGACATGGTCTTGGCTTGGATTTACACGAATATCCATCTGTTTCGCACACACCAATCGAATTGCAACCCGGTATGGTTATTACTATTGAACCCGGTTTATATTTCAAAAAACTTGGCGGGGTCCGCATAGAAGACGATGTTTTAGTTACGCCTAATGGCTGCCAAGTCCTTTCTAAATGTGATTATACGTTAAATTTGGAGTAAAAACGTCTTTTTGCTCTT
>CAZIZB010000070.1:0-4381 GCA_964543635.1 uncultured Opitutales bacterium
TGCACGCGTAAAGATTTGGAACTATTTGCACACGTACGCGATTTTATGGGAAAATGTGTTTGAGGTCCAAGATGTAGTATGTGTAACTCAATCAATTGGACATAATATTTATTGTGCGAAACGAAAACAATAATTAAACTGCTTGAAAAATTTAAGCTTCAGTTTAAAATTAAAGGTATGTGGTTTGTAAAGCCTTTATTTATTTTAGATCAAGTTAGTAGTCAATTAATGGTTGATTCGCAAGGAAGTTTGTGGAATGTGTTACAAGAAAAAGCTTCTGAAGATCCATTCCGAATACTTACGTTTTTAATTTTCATGGGAGCGATTTGTCATACATTTTTGGCAGGAAAGTTCTCAGCATGGTCACATACCATTGAAATGAAAAACGGCCATTCGACCTGTTTATCTAAATCGTTGCATTTGTTGGGCGAAGTTGAAGCGATTTTTGGATTGTGGCTTATACCACTTGTTATCAGTTTCTGTATTTCAAAAGGCTGGCATGCTACCGTAGATTATTTTTCCACACGGCATTATACCGAACCTATCTTTGTGTTTGCGATTATGACCATTGCAGCAACCAAACCGATTTTATATCTCGCAGAAAATTGTATTCGTACGCTTGTGCGCTGTTTAGGTGGTGAGCGTCCATCGACATGGTGGTTATGTATCTTAATGGTCGGTCCCTTATTGGGTTCTTTGATTACAGAACCTGCAGCTATGACTATTGCAGCCATGCTCTTAGGGCAAAAAGTTTTTGCTTATCAACCCGGCAAATGTTTTTCGTATGCAACCTTAGGTTTGTTATTTGTTAACGTTTCTGTAGGTGGTGTTTTAACCAATTTTGCAGCCCCTCCGGTTTTAATGGTTGCTTCTTGTTGGAATTGGAGTTCGTCATTCGTATTTACGCATTTCGGTATTAAAGCGATTATAGGAATTGTTTGTGCTACTTTCTTTTATTTCGTATTATTTTCAAAACAATTAAGCCAGTTGAATCAAAAAGCTAAATCGGCTCAAATGACTACCGATGCTAAGGGAAAAATGCCTTTAAGCGTTATTAGTATTCATGTAGGGTTTTTGGCTTGGACCGTCTTGAATTCACACCATGCAACCCTCATTGTTTGGGGATTTTTGGCCTTTTTAGCCGCTAGCCAGATTATGTCTAATTGGCAATCTAAAATTGCACTACGTGAATCCTTGCTTGTGGGCTGTTTTTTAGCAGGACTTGTAACTCATGGCGGATTACAAGAATGGTGGATTCAAGCACTTTTGTCTCGATTGAGCGAACAACTCCTTTTCTTCGGATCTGTTATTTTAACGGCTTTTAATGATAATGCTTCTATTACGTATCTCGCATCTTTAGTCCCTGAATTTGCGCAGAATTTTAATTTACAAGCGGCAGTTGTCGGTGGTGCGGTAGTGGGGGGTGGACTTACTGTTATCGCAAATGCCCCCAATCCAGCAGGCCAATCCTTGCTTTCAAAATTCTTTGAAAAGGGTTCCGTAAAGCCATTGCCCTTGTTTTTAGGAGCACTCTCCCCTACCCTATTTATGGTGATTGCTTTTCGTTGTTTGAGTTTGTAAGAAATAATTTTATAAAAACTTCCCTCGTAAAGCTTTAAAATAAAATGCTTTTAATAGCTTGTCTTTTTTGAGCAAAGCAGTTTTTATAAAATAGATGGAAAATTATACGGTAATCGCGAGACGTTGGCGCCCCAAACATTTTGATGATTTAGTCGGTCAAGATGGAGTTGTTAAAGCCCTATCGAATGCGATCCGTTCAAAACGTATTGCGCATGCGTATTTGTTTGTCGGGCCACGAGGTACCGGTAAGACGAGTACGGCGCGTTTGTTTGCTATGGCGCTCAATGGTGAAGGAGGGCCATGTGTTGATTTTGATCCTGAAAGTCCACGTTGTCAGGCGATTTTTCAAGGACGTTCGATGGATGTAATTGAAATCGATGGAGCTTCTAATAATTCCGTTGAACAGGTTCGTTCCTTGCGTGAAGATTGCCAGTATGCTCCTGCTGAAGGGGCTTACAAGATTTATATTTTGGATGAAGTTCATATGCTTTCAACGGCTGCATTTAATGCACTTTTGAAGACTTTGGAAGAGCCGCCAGCGCATGTGAAATTTATTTTTGCAACAACAGAGATTCATAAAGTTCCCAATACGATTGTTTCGCGTTGCCAACATTTTGAATTTTTCCCATTGGAGGCGGATATTATTCAGAAGCAATTGCGGAAAATTGTTGATGCTGAAAAGCTTGAAGCTGAAGAAAGTGCATTGAAAACAATAGCACAATTAGCCGAAGGTGGCATGCGAGATGCACAATCCATGCTTGATCAATTATTGACTTTTGCAGAAGGAAAATTGACCGATGAGGCTGTTCGTTCAATGTACGGATTATTGGATCGTAAAGCCTTGGAAGCTTTGGTTCAGGCAATTGAAGAAGGGAATTATCCGCAATTGTTAGCAGGTGTTGAAACGGTTGTACAATCGGGTTGTGATGCGTATCGTGTGCTTGTTGAACTCGGGAAGCTGTTTCATGATAAATTCGTTGCTTCCATGCAACCTAACACTGCAGAAAAATATGTTCCTTTTGTTTATGCAAAGATTTTGGAGATTTTAAAATCGGGGGAAGATCAATTGCAGCGTGGTTTGTCGATAAAAGGAAATTTTGAAGCTATTCTGTTGCGTGCAGTGGAATGTACGAAATTGGCGGCTATTGAAACGTTGTTGGATTTGTGGAATCATTTACCTGAAGATAGTAAAAAAAAACCCTTGAATCTTGGTTAAAGGCTACGAAATTTGAACATAAGCCTCAAGTATTCGTTACTGAAAATTTAGGAAAAATGGTAGCAATAGATGAGGTTCCATTCGTTATTTCTTCACAGGAAACAAAACCATCACAATACCTTGAACCTATTTATGAAGGTTTAGTTTTCGAAAAAGAAAAAGATGTTCCTGATTTTGAGCGAGAACCTGTTTACGATTTAAATAGTTTTGGTGGGAAACAGGTCAAAACAGAAACTATTTTAACGCCTCCACCCGATTTTGAAAAAACATTAGCAACCTTACCCAAAGATTTATTAGATTCATTTAAATCTGTTTTACATGGAGAAGTCGTTGGCATTTGGCCCATTAAAGTGCAAGATGTGTTAAAATGAAAAGTAGACATCCTGCAAAAGTCTGAATAAAAGAAAACGCATAAAAGGATTGAAAAACAAAAGTGAGTAGGATAAAAGTAAAAAATGATAATAAACCTCCTACTCAAGAAGAAGTATTTACGAAGGATCAGCGGAGTCAAGCAAGAAAAGTTTGAAAAATGTGTGAGCAAGCTAAAACCCGCTTGGAGAGCGGCACAGAGGCGGAAGCGTGTTGTTGGGCGACCGTATGGAATTGGTGACTTACGGGAACATTTGCTACTGTTGTTAATGTATTATCGGACGTACACGACACATTTGTTTTTAGCGCAAATATTCAAGGTAGATGAAACAACAATTTGCCGGGCGATAAAGCGTTGCGCCGCTTGCAGAGCGGATTTTGAAGATAAAACCGGAACGATTATTAAGCGAAAATGACCTGCAGCTGCTGATTGTAGACGCCACCGAACAGCGAATTGAACGGCCCAAAAATCAACGCGATTACTACTCAGGAAAGGCCCATGCATGTACGATTAAAACAGAAGTTATCATCGCCCCAAATGGGCGAATTTTACGCGTATCTAAACCATACGAGGGTCGTGTTCATGACTTCGAAATTCGTAAAACAGAAGGGCCATTGCCGGCCGTTCCGATTTTGGCGGATTCCGGCTATCAAGGCCTCCAAAACAAACACTTAGCTGCAGTAATTTTGCCGAAGAAAAAGCCGAAAAACGGCTCTCTATCTGCTTCCGAGCAAGCTCGCAATACCAAACTCGCTCGCTGCCGGATCGCTATTGAACACACCTTCGCGCACCTCAAAAAGTGGAACATCCTGGCCGCGCGTTACCGCGGCCACCTCGATTCCTATCCCCAAATTTTTCAAACTATCGCCGGGATTTATAACCTCTCCAGAGCTAGATAACTCAAGCACTGCTATCGGACTCTGTTTGCTATTTTTTATCCTCTGACTTTTGCAGGACGTCTACTTTATACTATCGGCATTTTTGCAAAAATCTTGAGGAGATTTTTGCAATATCTTATGTGAAGCTTAAAAAGGATAATTTAAGCTGTTTTTATATAAACCCTATTTATTCCTTCAACCAGTCGGTAATACATTCAAATACAGTGGCTTCAGACAAATCCGCAATTGATCTTGTAGGTGATTGAACGATACATTTGGGAGCATCAAAGAAAGGACCTCCCCAATCTGGATTTGTAGGTCCAAACAAGCCGACGG
>CAZIZB010000071.1:0-4298 GCA_964543635.1 uncultured Opitutales bacterium
TATATCCTCACTATTATTCGCTAAATCATCGACTTGCTTCTTGGCTGTTTTGAGAGGGTTAAGCGTTGCGTTACCGCCAATACAGCCACCTTCACAGCACATAACTTCGATTAAATTACA
Organism: uncultured Opitutales bacterium; assembly: GCA_964543635.1. Taxonomy (GTDB): domain Bacteria; phylum Verrucomicrobiota; class Verrucomicrobiia; order Opitutales; family UBA9783; genus JBKSMP01. The sequence continues at coordinate 121 of CAZIZB010000071.1, forward strand.
GCCGCCTTCACATTGGCCAGTTTTAGCACACATTTTTAGCTGCCTTATGCTTTCCTTATTGAGGCCGTTAATGACACAAGGTTTAATGACACTTTCGTCCTTTAAGGATGCCTTTACGGATTCAGCTACGCCTCCTGTAAGGCAGAAATTTCGTGCATGTTTAGAGGATTTTACGGGATAATGCGTTTCTTCACATTCGGAAATTTCGATGTCCTTAGCGGTTAATAAGGCATTTAATTCTTCGCAATTCATGACGTAATTGATGTTGGGATTATCCAATCCTTCTGCGCGTTTAGCAAGGCATGGACTTACGAAAACCGTTACTGCATCTGGCATTTCCTTTTTTATGATTTCGGAAATGTAATAAGCTGGGGTACTGGTTGTGGATACATAAGGTTTGATTTCTGGCAAATGTTTTTTTACTAACTGATTGTAGCCTGCACAACAGGAGGTTGTCATGAAGGTTTGATCCAGTTTTCCTTCTTTCAATTTTTCTGTAAACTCTTCAGCTTCTTTGTGTGCCGTTACATCTGCGCCTTGTGCGACTTCATAAACATCTGTAAATCCTGCTTGTTTAATGGCAGTTTTAAGTTGGTAAATATTGCCTTGGAATTGGCCTGCAATGGCTGGAGCTAACATGGCTATGACGTTTTTACCAGCTTTAATGGCTTTCAAAATATCAACGATTTGGCTTTTTTCGTGAATCGCACCAAAAGGGCAACTCGCAATACATTTGCCGCAAGTTATACAACCTTCATGATTTACATGAGCTAAACCTGCTTCATCTTTTCCCATAGCCCCGACAGGACACGCATCTTCACATGGAACGGCCAATTTAACAATTGCATGATAAGGGCAAGCTTTTATGCACATTTGACATTTCTTGCATTTGGAATCGTCGATGACCGAACGGCCATTTACACTAGCAATAGCGCCAAATTTGCACGAAGAAATGCAAGGGTGTGCCGTACATCCTTTGCATAAATTGCTTACGTAAATGGTGTTGGAGCGGCAAGCTTGACAGGCAGGTTTTATGACCGTTAAATGCTTACTGTTGATTTCCGTTCTTTGGAGAGCTTGTTGGGCGTATTTTGCGAGAGAAATGGTTTCATCGGTTTCTTCAATGGAAAAGCCTAAACCTGCTAAGATTCTTGCTCTAATCTTTGTATGCTCCTTAGAAAGACTTTCCTTTTCTGGATACAATTCTTGAGGTATTGCGTTTACCTGTTCTTCAAAATTGTTCGATAAAAAGGCTTTTATAAGTTTAACGAGTATTTCTTTTTTTACGGGAATCGAGCGACTTAAGTTGTTCATTTTTTTCCTAGTTTTTATGACTTTTAATAGAGTATCCAAACCCAATTGGATAAGGTTTAATCAAAGAGAAGCTATGACTGCAAGTTTAATTCTAATCATTTTTGAGATTTATGCCAAAACTTGTTTTGTTTATCTAGAGGCTTGTAGGGTTTAGGCTACAAGCTCTAGACATACCTCAGATAATTCCGTGATAAGCATTGAGGAAGATTTCTTTAATTTCGCTCATCAATGGATATCTTGGGTTGGCCCCTGTACATTGGTCATCAAAAGCTCTTTCGACGAGTAGGTCCAGATTTGCCATAAATTCTTTTTCTTTAACACCAAACTCTTTGATTGATTTAGGCAAATGCAATTCTGTCATGAGCTTATCAACCGCTTTAATCAGGATTTTGACCTTTTCATCATCATTTTTGCCACCTAAGCCCAATTCATCTACAATTTGGCCGTAGCGTTCTTTTGCACAAGGGAATTCGTATTGTGGGAAAATTGCTTGTTTATTGGGCTTATCGGTTGCATTAAACTTGATGATCTGACGAATTAACAATGCATTGGCGACACCATGAGGGATATTATACATGGCACCTAATTTATGAGCCATCGAATGGCATACCCCTAAGAAAGCATTTGCAAAGGCCATTCCGGCAATAGTCGCTGCATAATGCATTTTTTCGCGTGCAATCGGATCATTCGCACCTTCATTATAAGAACGTACGATGTATTTGAAGATCAATTTCGTTGCTTCTAACGCATTGGAATTGGTAAAGTTTGTTGCCATGCAAGAAACATAAGCTTCCAGTGAGTGTACCAATGCGTCAATACCCGATGCAGCCGTTAAGCCTTTTGGCATCGCATCAACAAAGTTAGGATCCACAATGGCCATATTCGGTGTTAAGGCATAATCAGCAATCGCGTATTTATAATGTGTCTTTTCATCGGTAATAATGGCGAATGGAGTGACTTCTGACCCTGTTCCTGAGGTTGTTGGGATACACACCATGGTCGCTTTTGTACCTAATTGCGGAATTTCACAAATACGTTTTCGGATATCCATGAAACGCATGGAAATGTCTTCAAATTTGGTATCCGGTTGTTCGTATAGCAACCAAATGATTTTGCCTGCATCCATCGGAGATCCACCACCGAGTGCAATGATGACATCTGGTTCATAAGATGTTACCATTGCCATTGCTTCCTGAATCGTTGCAAGGGTAGGATCCGGTTTAACATCGAAGAAAATTTGATGATCCACGCCGATTTCATCCAATACATTGGTGACGGTATTGATGACACCAGAATTAAACAAGAAACGGTCGGTTACAATAAATGCCCGTTTTTTACCCTTTAATTCTTTAAGGGCCAAATCCGTACAACCTCTCTTAAAATAAACCTTCGGTGGAACTTTGAACCACAACATATTTTCTCTCCTTTCAGCTATCGTTTTATAATTTAATAAGTCTTTTACACCAATATTGCCCGAAACAGCGTTACCTCCCCAAGAGCCGCAGCCTAAGGATAAAGAAGGTTCTAACTTGAAATTGAATAAGTCGCCGATACCGCCTTGTGACGAAGGTGTATTGACTAATACGCGACAAGAAGGCATTTTTTCGGCATAATAATTAATTCTTTCGTTTGTTCTAGCATCCGTATAAAGCGCAGATGAGTGCCCCGCTCCTCCTTTAAAGACTAATTCGTAAGCCATATCCGTGGCCTCTTCAAAGTTTTTGGCTTTGTAGAGCGTTAGAATAGGGGATAATTTTTCTCGAGAAAAGGGATCTTCCCAATCGAGTTTTGGACGTTCACAAAGCAAAATTTTTGACTCTACAGGAATCGAAAAACCGGATAATTCTGCAATTTTAGCGGCGCATTGTCCAACGATAAGTGGATGAGCTGTTCCACGCTTAGGATCGATGAAAGGAAGGTCTATCATTTTCTTTTCATCGTTTTTACTTACTAAATAAGCACCGCGATATAAAAACTCCTTTTTGACTTCTTCGTAAATTTCTTCACAAACAATCACGGATTGTTCTGAAGCGCAAATCATGCCGTTATCAAAGGTTTTTGATAATAAGATCGATGATACAGCCATCTTAATATCGGCCGTTTCGTCAATAACTGCAGCTACATTACCAGGACCTACACCTAAAGCAGGCTTGCCAGACGAATAGGCCGCTTTAACCATGCCTGGTCCACCCGTTGCTAAGATACAACTGATGTGTTCATGATGCAACAAAGCGTCCGATAATTCCATTGTAGGCACGTCAATCCATCCAATAATATCTTGTGGTGCCCCTGCTTCAACGGCAGCATTTAAAACGATTTTTGCTGCTTCAATCGTGCAATTTGTAGCTCTAGGATGTGGCGAAAATACAATGGCATTTCTTGTTTTTAAGGCCAATAAAGCTTTGAAAATTACCGTAGAAGTTGGATTTGTTGTCGGAATAATACCCGCAAGCACCCCTAAGGGTTCTGCAACGATTTTGGTACCATTTCCTTTATCTTCACTTATAATGCCACAAGTTTTAGCATACTTATGCTTATTATAAATGTATTCGCACGAAAAACGATTTTTAATCACTTTATCTTCTAGTATTCCCATACCTGTCTCTTCAACAGCCATTCTTGCCAAAGGAATACACGCTTTATTTGCGGCAGTAGCAGCAGCTTTGAAAATTCTATCTACCTGTTCTTGCGTAAATCCTTGGTATTCTGTCTGTGCTTTTTTTACCCTTTCGAGCATTGCATTGAGCCTACTAGTGGTATCCACAATCGTTTTTTTCTTTTCAGATCTTTTTTCTAATACTTCTTTTGGCATACTAGTAATTTTAATATATAAAAAACCTCCTGTCAATCTTGTAAAAATATCT
>CAZIZB010000072.1:0-4273 GCA_964543635.1 uncultured Opitutales bacterium
AATGGGCAATTGGAGGTAAAAGGTACAGATATAAGCGTAGATACATTGGCAGCTAAACTTCAAAGCATTGTTTTTAGTTCGGATGAAATGAAAACATTTTTGGGGGAGGACGTAAAGGATGTGACATTCAAGCAGAACTTGGATGGGACGATTACGCTGACGACCAATGGGGTATCGGACACTAAAAAGATATCCGACTTTGATATCCGTGAACTGATGAAGCTCCTTATCGCAGCTTTTTCGGAACTCATGACCGCCGACCGTGAACGCGCCGCCAACGTCGCCGCCGCTACCGTAGCCGCCCTCGAAAGCAAGATCTCTGCTATGGAAACGGCCGCTCAAGAACAATATAAATCCGCTATCGCTTCCGCTATTGGGCAGATCGCTTCGGGAGTTGTAAGCATCACTGCATCAGGTTTGGGAGCTTATCATGCTCACAAAGGACCAAAAACGGAGACGAAACCAAATTTCAGTGGAACTAATAAGGATCAGGATATCGGCAGTGAAACTTTTACGACCAAATCCGGCATGCTGGCCGACCTATTTAACAATTCCGCCGTACCGTTAGGAAAAATCATAGAAGGAATGGCAAGTATTGATGCTGCCGAGCATGGTCTTGCAAAATCAGAGGCTGATATTGAAGCAGCTAAAGCGGATGCCTTATTAGAAGTTCTGCGTCAAGCGAAAGATCAATACACTAAAGGCAGTGACTCATTACAACAGTTTGTTGACAAAATATTAAATATTATGCAGCAACTTTTGCAAAGTGCTTCTCAGACTGAAAAAGCTGTCGCGAATGTATAAATAGATACCCACGGGTTCTACCCGTGGGTATCTATCTTTGGCGAAGACAAACACTAAACCTGCCATTGGAAGCAGGTTTAGTGTTTTATAAGGCTATGAATACAAAAGATTAAGCTTTTAGATCAGCTTATCGTGGTCTTTACTCGGGAGAAGAATTTGGATGATGGCATTGCCGTCTTGGGCAATGAGCTCCAGCTTTCCGTGCCATTTAGCGACGATATCCTGGAATTCAGGGAAGCTGATACCAAGTTCGACTTCGTCGCCTAATTTCTGATCTTCGATAAACATACTGTTGAGGGCTTTTTGGGAAAAACCACCATTGGCAGCTTGCAAGAGGATTTGGGTATTGCCGAGCGGATCGTGGTCAATGGAGATTACAATAGTGTTGCAACCCTTCGGTAAAGCATGCATGCAGGTTTTGAGCAGGTTATTGATAATTCTACGCAACAGAACCGCATCTACGCGTGCAAAAATTGTCTCCTTCGCTTGCAATTGAATGTCGAGGTTTTTGTTTAAAATGCTTTGTTTTTCGATGCAGCTGAGGACACATTGATTTAGGTCTTCTAGCTTTAATTGTGCCTGATCTTTTAAACTACCGACAACAAAATCACTAATGTAATTTTCCATTTCTGATATAATATTTTGGTGAAGTTGACATTCCTTTTCATCGAATTCATTTAATTTTTTTTGGGAACTCAATAAATGCAATGCCATCAACGGCGACATCAAATCATGCGATAAACTGCGTGCCATCATATAGCGTTCGCGATATTTTTCTTGTTCTTTTTCAATTTCTTTTATTTGCTGCAATGTGTTTAGATTAGAACGCAATAAAAATAAAACAGCTACATATCCAACCACATAAAAACTATGTTGCCAAGCGAACGTTTCTGGCCAAGAAAATTGGTAATTGTTTGCAAAATAAAGGATGCATGTCAAAAACGCTGTTAAAAAACATGCCATTCCAATAGGAGCTTCATGTTTCTTTTCAACACTGGACAACATTACAACGAAAGAAAATAACAACGTTAATACGTGCAAACCGTTTTCTGAAGATGTCAAAAAGAGGTAAGCCGATGTAACCGGTAAACAGAAGAACAATGTCGTTAATTTAAGCCATTGAAAACGCTTTTCTTTTGCAAAAAGCTCCAAAGATCCTCCGAAAATGAGCAGTATTGCCATCGTACCGTTTACAAGTGTTAACATCAACTTCGAATACGTTAGCGAATTTACACTAAATACAAGCGGCATCAATTGTAAAAACACGAGGCATAAGCCTAAAACTGTATTGTTACTCATTTGCAAATCGCGTACACTTAGTCGCTTCTTGGTTTGTATTATAGCTTCTGCTCGACGCATCCGTTCTAATTCTTCCTTCGAAAACACCTTCTGTCGTCCTCCGAGAAAATAAAAGAAAAGGACTGTTATTACATTTGCGAAAAATCCTGGAAATAACCCATCAATCTTGGTAATCGGTTTAATGTTTAGGTTCCATAAGATACATGTTGTAAGTCCTATAATTGCACTTACAAACAAGCCTTTTAATGGAATTTTCATGTTAAAAAGGAGGAAATATAATGGAGATAAAATTACAGAAAGCCAAAGAGTGCTCATGAATATTTTTAATTCAAATAAATTAATTTTATTACTTACAAAAATGATACTAAAAATTGCAATACACGTTGAAATAACTCGAACCAGTTTTAATTTTATATTTTCAGTAATATTTTTCTTTCTCAAAATAGGTAGAATAACATCATTAACAAACATAATGCCTCCACAATTCAAGGAAGAATCAGCAGAAGACATTAAAACTGCTAAAATACCAATTACGGCTATACCAAAAATACCAACAGGTAAATAATTTTTTATTAAAATAAATAAAGCATGGTCTGCACGTGGCAGGTTAGTAAGTAAAACTTTTGCAGCCAATCCTAATAAAATGGTCATAATAATTACTAATAAATACACCCAAAACAAGTTATAATAAGCTTTTTCGCCTTGTTTTGCACTATTTGTCATTAGTAACCGTTGTATATGGGTAGGAGAAAGCGTTGGTAACATTAAAGGAAACATTAAAAACAAATAACGTCGAAAATTTTCTCCAGAAATTGTTATATGTGTTTGCGGCAAATAATTTATTAAGTTTTGTATCCCTCCAATTTTTCCGAATATAATAATTAAAAGGATAGGAATTGCTAAAATAAGTACAATAAATTGTAAAATATCTGTAAATGTTACAGCTCTTACACCACCACGTCCTGTATATATAAGGATAATTCCAGCTGAAATTAGAAGACTAATTTGATAAGAAAATCCGGTTAAAATGCTAATAGCTGTTCCCATTGCCATAAATTGGGCGCTTACGATAAGCGTTTCATAAAAACTACCAATAAGACCTGCCAGTATTTTACCGCTTGTTCCATAAGATTGAAAAAACATGTCACCTAAAGAGCAGCAATTATAATAATTTACAAACCTATGTGCTAAAAATACGCTTATAACAATGTAGGCAATTGGTATACCTATTTGTGCTAAAAATTGAGTTATACCAATTTCATAAGCTTTACCAACCCCACCCATGGTTGTGCTACCACCAATAAGGGTTGCAGCAACTGTACAAAAAATAGCGAAATCGGAAAATTTTCTATTACCGATCGCATAATCACTGAACGTTTTTATCTTTTTCCCGGAGCTAAAACCTATATACAACGTTGCAATAAGAAAGACTACGATGATTGAAATGTCAACAATATGCATAACTTTTTATTAGTTGGATTTTAATAAAATGTCCAGCTTTTTATTAAAAATGATGCGAGAGTTATTAGACTAACAGAAGTGAACACCAATAAAACTCTTTATCAGCTCTTAAAAAGATGATAAAATAAGGTAAATAACAAAAAACCTATTTTAAAAGCTAATTTATGAATAAAATCCTAAAAACAAGTAAAAAAATACTTTTAATAAACTCAAAACAAAAAAATATTACAAAAATTTATTAGACGTCCTGCAAAAGTCCGTGGCTTTTCGCCGTCCTTTTTACTTTGTAGCAGCTTTTTATCTCTCCTGTAAAGTACAAAACTGATTTTTCTGTAAGTTCAACTTTGAAGTGCAACACGCGAGGTAAAAGGTTGCAAAGAGCAAGAAGAGATGTGAAGCTAGCATTTTCAGATAATGTAAAAGAAGAAAATACAGTACAAACACATCTCAAAAGAAGAACGTAGAATAATCGAGAAACTAACGCAAGCCGGAAGTTCGAATAAAAAGATCGCGGAGGAGCTTGGGCGAAGCCGAAGTACGATTGGCCGGGAATTGAAGCGGAATTACGGCGAAGGTGCTCGGAGTTACGAGCATGAGCGAGCGCAGAAGCTAGCTGACAAGCGTCGGAAGGGGTCGAAGGAGCCTCGGATTCCTGAAAAGACCTGGGGAAAGGTGTTCGGATTGTTCAAAATGGACTTTAGTCCGGAAC
>CAZIZB010000073.1:0-4242 GCA_964543635.1 uncultured Opitutales bacterium
TTACGAAAAACTCGATTGAAAATCGTCCGAATCTCAGTTCTAGAGCGGAATTCGGCCATTGGGAAGGCGATACGGTCGAGCTTGTTCGTGGGCAAAGTTATTTCGTGACCTTAGTTGAACGAAAAACGCGATTTTTAGCAACAAAACTTATTCCTAACAAAAAATCCGAAACCGTCCGAAACGCTATTTTATCGGCATTTGAGCCGTTTCCTCGGGCCGTAAAATCCATTACGCTTAACAATGGCACCGAATTCGCCGACCATAAAACCATCGCTAATCGCTTGAATGCAACGGTGTATTTTGCCCATCCGCACTGCCCTTGGGAACGCGGAATCGGTTTCAAAAAACTTTCAAATGGCCAACGGCCATTGACTCGCTCAAGGCTGTGCCTTGCAGTATTTTCCTAAAAACAAAGGCAAATTATACCTCAGCATACCTCGCCAATTGCCGCCAAAAACTTAACATTAGACCCAGAAAATGCTTACGCTTTGCATCTCCTGCTTCTCGGTTCTTTTTTGAACTTAGGGGGTTGCACTTCAAACTTGATTCTGCCAGTTTTAGCAAATCAATTTTAACATTAAAAAAGCTTGTTATCGGAACAAAAATATGTTTTTTTACAATAAAAGGGCTCTTAGCTCAGCGGTTAGAGCAGAGGACTCATAATCCTTTGGTCGTAGGTTCGAATCCTACAGGGCCCACCAATTTTCAAAATTTTGCTTAAATCTAAGGGTAATAATGTCTGAATGTTGTTTTTTGTTTTTAGGAGATGTTGTTGGGCAACCTGGACGAATTATCCTAAAAAAGCAACTGCCTAATTTAGTAGAGCATTATCAGGCGGACTTTATTTTTGTAAACGGGGAGAATGCAGCGGGTGGATTTGGCATTAATGCTTCTATCGCACAAGAAATAAAGAACTTAGGAATTGCTGGTATTACACTAGGCAATCATACTTGGGATCAGCGAGGTTTTTGGAATGAAATTGACAGTCTAAATTACATTTGTCGGCCTATAAATTTTCCAAATGAGTGTCCGGGCAAAACTTATTTGATTTTTGAACATAATGGTCATAAAATAGCGCTTTTTTGCGTTATGGGACGTGGATTTATGCATGGGGCACTCGACTGTCCTTTCAAGGCATGTCAGCAACTGATCGAAACCCTGAAAGCAGAAGGTGTTTCTAATTTTATTATAGATATTCATGCTGAAGCAACAGCAGATAAGTACGCACTAGGTTGGTTTTTAAGTCGATTAGATGTTGGCTGTGTTGTGGGGACGCATACTCATATTCCTACTGCAGACGAACGGCTTTTAAACGACAAAACCGCTTTTATTTGTGATCTTGGGATGTGTGGTAGTTATAATAGTGTTTTAGGTTTTTCTGTTGATACCGTTCTTGAAAAAGCAATAAAAGGGAAGCCTGGACGTTTTGAAGTTACGACAAATGGGCCCAAAGTCCTAAATGGCGTCTGTGTTAAGCTGAATCTTGCTACACACTGTGCCGTATCCATAGAACGCTTTAAACTTTTGGACGATTTGTAAAAATTATAGTATTTTCTACTTTATAGCTTAAGGTTTTGTATCGTAGTAATTGATGTTATTAAGAATGACTGTTGCATTTATAAAAGACGTCCTGCAAAAGTCTGAAGCACAAGAAAAAACGAAGAGTAAAAAAGATTGAAAAGCAAAGATGAGTAGGATAAAAGTAAAATATGATAAAATCCCTACTCAAGAAGAAGTATTTACGACGGATCAGCGGAGTCAAGCACGAAAAGTTTGAAAAATGCGTGAGCAAGCTAAAGCTCGCCTGGGGAGCGGCGCAGAGGCGGAAGGCTGTAGCAGGACGGCCGTATGAGATTGGAGAATTGCGGGAACATTTGCTGTTGTTGTTAATGTATTATCGGACGTATACGACACATTTGTTTTTAGCGCAAATTTTCAAGGTAGACGAGGCAACGATTTGCCGGGCGATAAAGCGAATTGCACCGCTCGCAGAGCGGATTTTGAAGATAAGGCCGGAACGATTGTTGAGCGAAAACGACCTGCAACTGCTTATCGTAGACGCCACCGAACAGCGGATCGAGCGTCCAAAAAATCAGCGCGATTACTACTCTGGCAAGGCCCATGCGTGCACGATCAAAACCGAAATTGTCATCGAGCCAAATGGCCGGATTTTACGCGTATCTAAGCCCTACGAAGGCCGTGTTCACGACTTCGAAATCCGTAAATCCGAAGGCCCACTTCCGACTGTTCCAATTTTGGCAGATTCCGGCTATCAAGGCCTCCAAAATGAGCATTCAGCTGCGGTGATTCTGCCGAAGAAAAAGCCGAAAAATGGCTCTCTATCTGCTTCCGAGCAAGCTCGCAATACCAAACTTGCGCGCTGCCGGATCGCTATTGAACACACCTTCGCGCACCTCAAAAAACGGCATATCTTGGCCGCTCGCTACCGCGGCCACCTCGATTCTTATTCCCAAATTTTCCATACCATCGCTGGGATTTATAACCTCTCCCTTGCTAAATAGCACAAGTACGGCCATCAGTCCCTGTTAACTCTTTTTTACTCTCCGACTTTTGCAGGACGTCTATTATCTATTTTTTATGTAGAATTACGCAAATGTGCCGTTATACAATTATATGAAAATGAATAAAATTAAGCAAATAGGGTTAATGACAACAGCGTTTATTATGGTTAATATAGGGCATGCAGCTGGTAAACAAACTCCTTTTGATGTATTGGGAAGTTCTTTAACCCAAGAAAACCGAGACCAGAAGTCATTACAAAATGTAATTAATGAATTGATTTTGGAAAGTGATAAAAATTTATTTAATGATATTTATAAGACTTTAACAAAAGGATTTAATGTTACCAAAGTTGATTTTCATGAAGCTTGGGCGGATGCTATTTCTCGAACACAAGGAGGTGAGACGCTTGAATGCCATGATCCTATAAAGTTAAAATGTGGAGAAAAAGAAATTGATCTTTGGTTAAAATTTGTACCTCAAGTAAAGCTATCAGGTTTTATAGGGGATACAAAAGGTATAAAACATTACAGTAGTGCTATACAAAACACTAATCTTCAAAAAGCAAAAAAAATAGGTGAGCATGCTGTGAATTTGTGGAAACAAGAAATTGAAGTAGATGGACAAAAAATGCAGTTCTTACGTCATGGTTGTACTCGAGGTGGTGAAAATGCAACAAAAGAGATTTTGTTAAACGCATTATTATTGCAACATGGAAAAGAAGCAATTGCTCAATGGAAAGAAAATGATGAGCCCTTAAAATTGAAATTTGTGAATGTACAATTGATGACGCTTGGGCCTATTGCTGATCAACAAATGCCATTGGAACAGATAGATGCTTTTAATCGATTGTTCGAAAAACAACCAATAGAATTAAAAACAAAGGAAGATAAATTAATTAAGGTAAAACCTGAAAGACCTTTATTGTTTAATTTTGGTGTTAATTTGCAGCATTTTAGATCAATTGAAAAAAAATTGGCAGATATAGATGATAAGAAAAAGATTACAGAACAAAATTTAAGAAGTTTTAGACAGTTATTTGGAGAACGGTTTCCTGAATTAACTAAATCAAATGGAAATCTTTGTTTTGAAAAAAATAGCTTTGTAAAAATTGCTTTGGACCAAATAAGAGATGAAAACAAAAAACAACAAATACAAATATTGTCTGATCAAATTTTTAATATTTATCAATCCCATCCAGAAGGCTTAAAAGAAAATCCGTACGCATTTCCTATAAGGGTACTTGCTTTAACACATTTATTAGGCTATACAAGCTCATTTAATTGTAAGAGTGGTAAAGATAGAACGGGTGTATGTTCAATGGAATTGTCAAATTTATGTGCTCAAATAATGTCGAAGAATATCATTAGTGATCCCAAGAAAGATATTACTGAAGAAGAACGGAAAAATTTACAAACTATTTATAAATTGGGCTTTTCCGCAAAGGATATTTCGAGAATTAATACCGTGTTTCAAAAAAATCTTAATATTCAAAAATATTTGAAGTTTGATGCCAACAGCAGTCGTTTTGGAATAGATTGGAAAAAAAGTTTTGAAGAAAACATTGAAAAGCTAGAGGCAAAACAGCAATAATGTAATTTAAGACTATTAAATCTCATTTTAGTCTTTTGAAAAATTGCTTTAAATCTGCTACCTTTGAATCTACTTTTTAATCGAGAGGCATTCAAGGGTAGCGTTTAAAACCTTTTCTAATGGTAGATC
>CAZIZB010000074.1:0-4227 GCA_964543635.1 uncultured Opitutales bacterium
CACACCAAACTTACTATTATAAAAAATACTTTTATACTGAAATAAAATTTAACCTAAACTGGTGGAGTCGATCGGATTCGAACCGACGACCTCCTGCTTGCAAAGCAGGCGCTCTTCCAACTAAGCTACGACCCCTTTGAAATTTACTCTGTTTATAATCCGTTTTAGAATAGGATTTGTCAAGCTATCTTTCAGGAAAATTTTCACAGCAGCTAGTTGACGGAATATGTACTCACAATTTACGGATGATATAGGCAAGGAATATGTTTTTAAACAAAGTACTGATTATAAAGGGTGCAATGCCGAGCATCCAAGCCGTATGAAAGTCTGTTAGGCAGGCTAAATAAAGATAGCCACAAGCAAATGTAGGTAATTCGCTTACTAAACCAATTATAAGCAAATGGGATACTTTTTTAGATGAAAATCTTTCGTAAAGCACACCTGCTAAGTAGGCTGAGAGTAAAAAGCCCCACAAATAACCACTGGAATAACTTCCTAATAAAACAGTAGGTCCACAAGAAAATTTTGCGAAAACAGGAAGGCCAAAAAAACCTTCTAAAAGGTAAAGTGCAACAGCGGCTACTGCCAAACGTTTCCCTAATCCGCAAGCCAGAAAAAAGATAGTAATCGTTTGTAGGGTAAAAGGAACAGGGTAGAAGGGTACAGTAATTTGAGCGCTGGCTGCAAGCAACAAAGTTGCGGAAAATACCTGAATAAGTGATCTTATGGCATTACACCTCTCTTGTAAAATTGTTTGTAAATACATCATAACTTACTTTAATACTCTGCAAAACAGCTTGTTTTTTTGCAAGGATAAAAGTTTATTTTTATAAAAACGCTTTGATTTTCTTACTATAAGGTGGTACAAATTAAATATGTGCATTTACATAATGGGAATTTGCGGAACGATAATGTCGCATGTAGCGTTGTTATTGAAAGAAATGGGCTATAGAGTTTGTGGCTCTGATCACAAATTTATGGATCCGATAGCCAAAATGTTGAAAGAGCAAGCGATTCCAACGTTTGAAGGATACGAGGTTGATCGCTTAAAGGCTTTACGTCCGGATGCAGTCATTATCGGTAATGTTATTTCTAGAGGAAATGTTGAAGTAGAATTTTTATTAAACACAAAGGCCTTTCCCTTTTATTCTTTCCCAGAATTTTTAGAAAAAGTACTTTTTAAGAAGCGTCCGATGGTCGTGATTTCAGGGACACATGGGAAGACGACCACAACAAGTGTACTAGCTTTTTTGTTAAAAGAGTGTTTAAATGCAGGATATTTAATTGGTGGAATACCGAATGATTTTGAAACGGGTTGTGCTTTAGGAGCTGAGGATGCACCGTTTATCATTGAAGGTGATGAGTATGATACGGCCTTTTTTGACAAACGAAGCAAATTTTTCCATTATTGGCCGGATACACTCATTATCAACGCCATTGAATTTGACCACAGCGACATTTTTCGAGATTTGCAGGAAATTCAACGTTCTTTTTACCAATTGACGCGTTTGTTGCCTAAATACGGCCACCTTGTTTTAAATGGGGATGATCCTAATGTAAACGCTTTATTACCTTGCGATTGGACGCAAATCCATTCGGTAGGTTTCGGCGAACATAATCAATGGATTATCGATAATTTTAACACAGAAAATTTCCATATTTCGTTTGATTTATATCGCGATAAGCAGCTTATTTATGAGCATATCGAAGTTCCTTTGTTGGGAGAATTTAATGCACGGAATCTAGCCATGGCTTGTGTTGCTTGTTACGAAAATCGTTGGAAAATAAATCCGTACGATCTAAAGCAGTTTCATGGGGTTAAGCGTCGTCAAACCTTATTGTTGGAAGAAAAAAACTTGGTTTTATATGAAGACTTTGGCCATCATCCTACGGCAATACAAGCGACTTTGAAGTCCTTAAAAACGGCTTATCCTGATCATAAACTCGTTGCTGTTTTTGAGCCCGCTTGTAATACGAGCGCTTCACATTATTTTGAAGAACAAGCAACAAATGCCTTTGAATTGGCTCATGAAGTTTGGTTGTTACCTCCTAAGCAGCATCTTTATAGTGATCGTTTCATTGATACTCCTATGCCGCTTAATTGCGATCAACTCTGTGAACAGTTACAGTATGCTGGGTGTTTAACACGAACTTTTTCTTCCTATGAGGAGCTTTTGCCATCATTAAATTCGCAAAATTTTACGGTAAAAACCGTTGTTTGCTGCTTCTCTAATGGAGGCCTTAGTGCGGCCTTAAAGGCGTTTTCTATACCCAGCAGCTAATTGCCCGCAAGCGCCTTGGATGGATTTACCGAAAGATTGTCGTACAGTAGCTTCGATGTGGCGTTGTTCCAATTGTTTTTGGAAGTGGATAGCGGCAGCACGGCTTGTTTCAGGAACAGGTAAGTTTGGAATTGCGTGAAAAGGAATTAAATTCACATGATAGAGGTAACGCAAATCGCCACGTTGCTGAAAAATAGCTTCAAGTTTATCTAAATCCTCTTTACGGTTATTAACGCCCTCTAATAGGGTGTACGCAAGATAAATTTTTCGTTTGGTCTTTCGAACACGTTCATCCAAAGCCTCAAATATCGCTTCTAAAGAATATTTTTTGGCCATTGGCATCCATTGTTCACGTAATTTTTGATCTGGAAAATGAAGCGAAAATGTGAGCGTAACATGCGGACAATGTTCATTGAGCTTACGAATGCCTTCCACGATTCCAACCGTTGAAACACTAATTCGGTGCGCACTTAAGCCAAAACCTTGAGGGTGTGATAAGGTATTTAAGGCTTCTATTGTATGAGGATTTAGCAAGGCTTCACCCATTCCCATAATAGTAATGCGATCTAAGCCTTCGTTGGTTTTAGCCACATACAGAACTTGCCCCAAAATCTCATCTAAGGTTAGATTTCGCTTAAAGCCGATGCCTCCCGTTGCACAAAACCGACAAGCACATGGACAACCGACTTGTGTTGAAATACACAAGGAACGAATACCATCCTTAAAGCGCATATAAACGCTTTCGATACGTTCCCCATCTTCCAATTGAAACAAATACTTTTTAGCTTGTTCATCCTCTAATATTTCAATTGGTTTTAAAGGTAATAAATGGTTTCCAAAGCGTTCCTCCAATTGTTTTCGTAAATCCAACGGAAAGGTTGTTAAATCCTGAAAACTTAAGTGTTTATCTTTGAAATAAAATTGTTGCCATTGTTTTTGGCGAAATTTGGGTTGGCCACTTTTTTCTAAAAAATCTGAAACCTCTTTAAAATGCACGTGTTTTACATTAAGCAAATTTTTGGAAAAAACAATCGATAATTACAAAAAAGAAAGTTGCGGATCTTGGGATTTTGCTGAATAAAGTTTTTTTAGGAAAGAAGGGCGATGTAGGGGACAAGGACCCCATTTTTGAATGGCTTCTCGATGTTTTTCAGTTCCATAGCCTTTATTCTCATCAAACCCATATTGTGGGTAGGTTTTGGCCAATTCCTGCATATAATGGTCTCGTGTGATTTTTGCCACAATTGATGCTGCCGCAATGCAAAAACTCGTACGATCACCTTTTACAAGACCGCTATGCTCATAAGGGAATTGCTTTAAAGGAAGCCCGTCTATAAGCACTTGAATATCCTCTTGTCTTGTATCAGAAACAAATAAAGAGGCCTTCTTCTTTAGGATTAAGGAACACTCTTTTTGTAGCTTCTCCAATGCCATTTGAAACGCTAACGTTGTTGCTTGTAAAATATTATGTGTTTCGATCTCATCTACGCTTGCTTCACCATGAGAAAAGCCTATGGTTCCTGTTTGCGCAAGTTCTTGAAGTTGTTTAAAAGCTTCCTCGCGTTGTTCTTCGGATAATAGCTTCGAATCTTGAAAAAGTGTTAAAAACTCTGACGCTTGATAGGTTGCAAAAAACTGCTGACTTATCCAAACACTTCCTGCCATTACAGGCCCAGCAAGAGCTCCACGTCCTGCTTCGTCGGCTCCGATTATACCTATGAATCCTTTTTCGAAAAATTGCGCATCATAAGCCAAAAGAGAACTATTGGTATGTTTCGACATTGAGCTATTTTAAAACTGGTCGGGTCAGTGAGATTCGAACTCACGACCCCTTGCACCCCATGCAAGTGCGCTATCCAGGCTGCGCTATGACCCGCCACTTCTTTAACTATTAAGCACGGATTAAGGATAAAAGTCAAGTGGTATTGTTGTTGGAAAGTATTAA
>CAZIZB010000075.1:0-4218 GCA_964543635.1 uncultured Opitutales bacterium
CAACTACGTCACCCTAACGGCGATTACACCAAAAAAGGCTTGTCGCTGCTTAATAGATAATTAGGTTGGGTGTATTGGGTTGCTTTTTTGTTCTATCAGTGAATAAAACAGGTTTATTTCTTAGGCCATGTTAACAATAATGGATCTTCTATAGCTGTAACTGCTTGATAATGATTCCCAGCTAAGCATAAGACAAGCATTCCAGGATGTTGCTTTAAATATGCTCTAAAATCGTTTATATTGTTATATACAATTTCATTCCCATTAGGCTCGTTTATATTAGGTTCATAAATACGGTAACCATCACCATATACAATAATTCCAATAGGTCGTCCTAATGCTTGAGCGAAATAGCGAAAATCATCTGTGTACAACCAATGATCAAAGTCGGATGCGGATGTAGCTTGAAACATAATTCGTTCTCTAGCTGCTTCGTTGTTACGAATGAGATTAGCAACCCCATTACGAAAGCGATACATATGCAAATCAAGTTCTTCTGTAGGAGATATAAAGTTTTGCTCTGGATAAAGTGCTTGCAAAAGCGCCCAAACGCCGCAATTACCATCAGCTGCTACATTTTTTAATCGTATTCGAGCTCCCTCTATAACTATTTCATTTTCAATTTCTGGCTCAAAAGGCATGAAAAATAAATCAATAGATTTATCTGTTTCAACTTTTACACCTTTTGGTATTGAAAAAACACTATCTGCATCTACTAATTTTTCTATATTTAATGGCAAAGAAATTGATTCTATGTGCAAATTTTCAGAATATACCTTCCTATCATATGAATTTGTACTAAAAAATAGTTTTTGTTTTATTTTTGCATTAGGAAACGTAAATGTGCTTATATTGCCTGGTTTTGCCATATAGTCAGAATTGTCTATAGTTACGGTTGGTTTATTACCTAGCTTTTTACTCGATTCTTCCGAAAGAATTTTTTCAGTAATTTCTTTAATATTTAAAAAACTAAATAAACTATGAAGGGTATAAGTTTTTTCTTTGCTTTTAACTAATATAATATCTCCCATATCTTTAAAATTTGTAACTAACCAAGCTCTTTCTATTTCCAATTTTATAGATTCTTGTTTTTTTTGTTCCATTTTTATTAAGTTTAGAGAAGAAAGTACATTACAGGTTAAATTATGATCAAACTTCACTTGAGAATGTGGACTCCAAGGACCAAGAGATGGTTTTTTTATCAATGAATGAGACCAACACCAAAAATGTAATTGTTCATTTATAGCTTTATAATGCTCACGCATAAAAATGGTTTCTCCTAAAAAACAAGGTCCTAAAGTTGTTTCATGAAAAGAACCTAAAATAACCGATAATTCATCTAAATTTCCAAATCCATTATTTGCTAATTGTTCTTCAACAGGTATTTTTGTTGAAAGAAATCCACGAACCTTTTCTACATTATCAGTATCTTTTAAGCTTTCTAATTTTTGTTCTTGTATATTTATAGCATCTATTGCTTCCAAAAGATTTAATGCATGTTCTGATTCGTGTGTCAGAGCAATATAGGGTGGAACCTCCAAATAAGACATACGATATCGACCATTTAAAAAGAAAACAATAGGTCTATAAATTTTTGCATTTAGATTATAATAATAAATATTTAATTTATAAGCTTTATCTTCTGATTTTTCAAATTTTTGTTCTATACAAAATCCGCCCAAAGTACTTGCTTTCGCATCTTTGGATATAACTATTTTTATATTTATTTGTTTGGTTTTTTCTAACTTTTCTAATTTTAATGCAATTGCTTCAAGTAATAATTTTGTATTTTGATGCTTTAATAACTCATTTAGAACAGGACTTAATTCATTTTCTTCATAAGATATAATGATTTTTCCATTATATACAATTGTACGTTCTGCTGTGTTAATGATTAAATTGGAATAACAATTTAAACAAAAATTAAAAATAATAAAAAAACAACTTATCGATTTAAAAACCTTTTTCATTTTCATTCTCCTATATAAAAAAAAGGAACTTAACATTCCTTTTTATTTAAAACACTATTCATGCAAAATTATTGAAGCAAATTGGCTTCTTCTAATTCATATTGCATATCTTTTATTCGTTCTTCAGTATACTGTGTATATTCATCCAAATCTGTAATAACATAACCCAAACCACAACAAGAATGCTTTTTCTTGTTTTTTAATTTTGTTAAAACTTCAAGAAAATTAAAATCCTTACTGTAATAAGGTAAAATTAAATCATCTTTATTGCAGGCCAATAAGGTTTCAATGATATGTTCCCAATCCCCTTTTTGAATACAATCTAATTTTTGGGTAAATAAATCACGAAACCTGTGATCTAACAAATCATTTTGCGACAAATGTTCATAGTCAGAAGTGCCAATTTCCTTTCTTAATACTTTTGTTATTTCATCCGTAAATTCCATTTTTAATCCAATCCAGGGAGCTTCATCAAGATACTCAATTCTTGGACTACAATATCCACAACATAGTTGTACGATGCTAAAAAAAACTGCTAAAACATTAAAATAAAACTTCATAAAAAACCTTTCTTTGTGTAGAAGACATAAACTTTTTGTCGTCATGTCAATTAATAAATTACTAAATTTTTATGTAAAACACAAGCTCTTTCTTCATTCTTTGAAAGATTCAAGTTTAAAACGTAACCTGCGAGGCAAAAGGTTGCATTTCAATGTTGAATTTTTCAAACGCTTGTCAAATCCTATTAAATCACTTATCATCGTAGTGACCGCGACAAGAAAGTAATTTTACAATAGACATCCTGCAAAAGTCTGAAGGAGAAATCGTCAGTAAATTTAGTATTCATGCGTCATAGCGGACTTTTTTAGCTCCGACTTTTGCAGGAACCCTATTAAAAAACACCTTTTGCATATAATAAACACCTGAAACAAAAAATTGAAACTTTTCATCTCCTAATTGAGTTTTTAAATCATTGTTTTTTTTCAAAATATATTTTCTTAAGCCTAAAAAATCATTACGAAATCTTTTTTTATCTTTCGTATAAAGTCTAAAAAAAATGGAACCATTCGCTGATAATTCTTCAATAAGCGTAGTAAAACTATGGTCAGATCTTGTAAATCCACTTGCTTTATACTGTTGCAAACAATCATAATGATCATTGTAAAAACTAATAAAAGTATTAGCAATTCGATGAATATCTGATTCTGTATCGATATCAAAAAAATCTCCATAACCTTGCAATCCAATACTCATTAAAAATGTAAAAATAAATAATTTAATTTTCATAACTCTTCAAATATATGTATTTCATTTTATTTGCAAAGAAATAATCTATTAATTTTCATTTATATTGATCTTGATCAAATTTTACTCATTTTTGATCGATATAAACATTGCCAATTAATTTTTCATCAAACATTAAAAACTTTGCACAATATCAATGTTTTTTTATGATATACTTTAACAAACTTATCATTTATATTTCAAACTCTTGTCGAAATTAGTTGCAAAAATCGACATGATAGATCCTAATCAAACTTACGACAAGCTACCGGATTTGCCTCCAGTAAAGCAAAGAAGTGTTAAAGACAATACAGTTAAACCTCATGAAAATCACTTATCATCGTAGTGACCGCTACAAGAAAGTAATTTTACAATATTTCCCTTTTTTTCATAAATGAGACGATTCTTTTTATCGATACGACAGGAATAACAATTAGGCAAATAGTTTAATTTTTCACATTTATGAAGATTTAAAAGATCTTTTGAAGCAATACTTTCAATAATCTTATCGATTTTTGTGCAATTTTTGGATTTGTTTTTAACCAAAATCTTCATCCAACTTTTTAGATCGCCGATCGAGTTCTTCTCGAGTAATTATATAGTCAGTTTCTTCAAGTTCGTCGAAATAACGTTCCGCAATATCCTCTATTTGACGACTTATACTCACTTGACGAGCTTTCGCCTTTGCCGATATTTTCTCAAAAACATAAGGTCGAATCGATATACTCAATCTATGTGCATTCATCATTACTATTTACACCACTTTTACACACATTTGTCAAGCAAAAGTTAAATAGGTCCTGCCTTATTTCTAAAACCTAGCAAAATCCACACTCTAGATAATATTAGAAATAGTTTCTATATTTTTAGCCATACCTAATATTTTATTGCGTTTTTATTAGTTATTTGTAATATTTTTTATATAAATTATTAGGTTTATGTTATATTTAAGATCAACGGTTTT
>CAZIZB010000076.1:0-4202 GCA_964543635.1 uncultured Opitutales bacterium
ATTTCTTAAGCAAAAAAATCTTTACAGAAGGCTCAAGCTCGTTTAAATTTTAAGTAATAAAAATGAAAGTAAATAAAATTTTACATCTGGTAGGTGGTGCTTGTTTATTTTTACAAGGTTGCGAAACTTTGCATTTCAAAAGCAACGATAAAGAAACAAGTAACTTGAATGAAAAAAGTACGTTAATTGCTTCAGAATCTGAAGAAAGTGAACAAGCGGTTTCTGTTCACGAGTTAGAACCAACAACACAATTAAGCAAACAACATTTTCGTGCGCAACCTCGTCGTCCTATTTTAGAAAAACAAGTTGAAAAAGTCGTAGAAGACGATTCTCAATCAGATACAAAAACTACATCGTATACAGTCCAAAAAGGTGATACCTTATACAAAATTGCTAAAAAATTTAATGTAACTGTTGCAAAATTGGTACAAGTTAACAATTTAAATGACCGGAATCGTTTGTCCATTGGAATGGAGTTGATAATCCCTAACGGAACGAACAGTTTTCCCACAACGCCTACTCGTGTTTATGTGGTTCAAAAAGGTGATACCTTAACCTCTATAGCCAATCGCTTCCAGACAACAATTGCTGCACTTAAGCAAAATAATAAACTAACAAAAGACACGATTTATAGTGGTCAAAAGCTCTATGTTAATGGTACTGCAGAAGTGCAACCTTCTCCAAAAGAATCAAGTTCTAATCTCTCTCCTATAGAAACTGAAAAGTATGTTGTAAAAGCAGGTGATGTGCTTTACAATATTGCTAAACGTTGCCGGATGACCGTCCAAGAATTAATGCAAATCAACAATATTCAAGATCCTAAAGCATTACAAATTGGACAAGTACTTTATTTAAAGAAAACGGTCGCACCAGATCCTGTATCGCATATAGAAAATGTGTCGTCATCCCAGCCAGAACCTCAACCAGAAGTTGTTTTGGCAGAGCCTACACCTGTTCCACAAAATTCTTCTATGGTTGAAGAAGATAATTTCGAAGATCTTTTTGAAGAAGGAAACGACATTCCAGTTGTTCCTTTAGAAGACATCAAATAAATGACGGCTAATCTACGAGTTTCTTATCGTTTGCTCGTAGCACTTAGCCTCATTTTAACAACCTACGGGTTAGTTATCCTTTTCAGCACATCCCAAGCTCTTCAGAATGGGATGTCTTTGTTTTATAAACAATGTATTTGGCTAATAATTTCGCTAGGTGCTTTTTGGGTTTGTGCGCATGTTAATTTAATAAAGTTAAAGCTATTCTCCAATTGGATTGGCGGATTAACGCTTGTCATTCTAACGCTTGTACTCATTCCTGGCCTTAGTCGATCCGTAAAAGGTGCTCATCGTTGGCTTGAACTCGGTGGCTTGCGCATTCAACCTTCTGAACCTGCCAAAATAGGCTTTATTATCTTTTTTTCCTATTTCCTAACCCATTACATGGATCAAATGGAAGACTTTATAAAAGGCTTTTTAAGACCTTTAGTTGTTGTTGGTATTTTTTGCCTACTTCTTATCTTAGAACCGGATTTTGGAACAACCGCATTATTTGGTACCGTAGCGGTCATTTTACTATTTGTACGCGGGGTAAAATTGAAATTCATCCTTCCAGCTTCTGTCCTTTGCTTAACACTTTTTGGCCTAGCTATCTTTTTTAATCCGGTACGCATGAATCGGATTATTGCTTTCTTGGACCTCGAAAATAACCGTTTAAGTGGTGCCTATCAGCTATGGCAAAGCTTGATTGCATTTTCTTCCGGAGGCTGGATAGGTAAAGGACTTGGACAAGGCCGACAGCAGTTTTTCTTTTTACCAGAAGCACATACAGACTTTATTGGAGCTATTTTAGGCGAAGAATTGGGTATTTTACACGTCCTTTTTATTCTTTCTTGTTTCGGTCTCATCTGCTTACATAGCTTTCGCATCCTAAAACAATTAGGAGATTCTTTTCTCTTTTACTTAGGTCTTGGTGCAATCAGTTTTTTAACAATGCAAGTCTTTATAAATTTAGGCGTTATAACAGGCCTACTCCCTACAAAGGGTATTGCACTCCCATTTTTGAGCTATGGAGGCTCCAATTTATTAACAAGTTTCTGCTTAATCGGACTTATTGTAAACCTTTCCAGGCCGATCTATTCCCCCATTAACCTTATTAATACCTCATCATGAGTACCTTTATTATTGCTTGTGGAGGAACAGGCGGCCATCTATCTCCAGGAATCGCTTTGGCCGAAAAATTGCGCGAAGATGGACATAAATGCATCCTAATCACTTCGCAAAAACGAGTCGATAAGGAACTTTGTCAAGCGTATCCAGAATTACCTTTTATACAATTCCCAGGTATAGGCTTCTCAAAAAACATTTTTAAATGGCCGCGTTTCTTCTACCTACAAATCAAAAACTTTCTGTATTCTATCCATCTTATTAAAACAACACAAACAGATGCCGTGGTTGGTTTTGGAGGGTTTTTAAACGCAGGTGTAATCATTGCAGCTTTTTTACTGAGAAAACATTGTTTTTTACATGAAGCTAATTACATCCCAGGAAAAGCCGTTCGTTTTTTAAGTATTTTCGCTAAAAGAATTTACCTACCTGAAGGCGTACAACTCAAAAATATTTTTACGAAAACAGTTTTAAGTTGCGGTATGCCTATTCGCAAGGAAATACAAAAGATCAACCAAGAAAAAGCCAAGACACAACTTAATTTCTCACCCCATCAAAAACTGGTTGTAGTTGTAGGAGGAAGTCAAGGGGCCAGCAGGCTCAATAAATGGGTCATTGATCATTTTGAAATCCTTAATAACAAAAACATCAATGTCCTTTGTGTAACAGGACTAAATAAAGGTAAAGCACATTCAATCGAAAAAACAAACGCAGAAGGTATTCGTACGCACGTTACCTTCGTTCCCTTTTATAATCAGATGCATCAGCTTTATTCAGCAGCAGATCTTGTAATCAGTCGTGCCGGTGCTGGAACACTTGCAGAACTAGCAAAATGCGAAACACCCTCTATCATTATCCCCTATCCACATGCTGCCGAAAATCATCAATTAGCAAATGCTACCCACTTTGAACAGCGTGGTTGCTGCCTTATGTTAGAACAAAGCAATATCGATAGCCTACTTAATGAAACCTTAAATTTGCTTGAAAATCCCAAATTACTTGAAAAATTATCGCACAACTTAAAACAACTTAACCAATCGGATGCTACAAACTTTCTCGCAAATGATATCGAAAGTGTTTTAAAAGCGTAGCCGATTGAATCTGTATCACCCTACAAAATAACAACAAAAATGTTTGACATTGCAAATAGATTTTCGTTGTATTGTTTTGGAGTGGTGGTTGTAGCTCAATTGGTCAGAGCACTGGATTGTGGTTCCAGGGGTTGCCGGTTCGAGCCCGGTCTACCACCCCAGTTTGTTTTTAGTCATTTTTCTGCAGGTTAGTTTATTTTTAAAGGATATTTTCAAGGTTTTGAGTAATCGTTTGACTTTTGAGATGTTTTTTGATTTAATAAAGGTATGGATATCAGCTCTATTAGTTCGCAAGCATCTATTGCCAGTTTAGACAGTCTATCTGGGGCAAACTCGATGCAAGGAGTATATAAGGGTCGCACAATTTCTTCAGGAAATGCAATGCTTATAAATGATACATCCATACATCATGATTTTTCAACCACTTCTCTATCAGCTCGCAAAACTGCTATTCCACATTGATAGCAAAAGTTCTAAAAAATTGAAAAATTAAAAATTCCCTACAAAAACACATACAAAGTGCATTTATAAGGAATCTTTTACGCTATAATTTTTGCAGGACATCCAACATTACTGCCTCGGAATAACTGACAAATACAACACATCCATATCGGTATCATTGATAAGCGTATGAGTATGCCCTTGAGGACAATAATGAAGATTACCTGCTGTAATACGTTCCTCAACACCATCACAAATCGCTTTTATACTACCTTTAAATACATAGAACATCTCACAGTTATCGGTATGAGTATGTTCGCCTATCGACGCACCTGCAGGTAAAGTCCCATACATGATTTTATTCTTATCCTCCAAAACAATTTTAGCAAACACACTCCCCTCTCCTTTGTAGAAATTCTTAAGCTCTTTTATAGGCAATTTCGAAAAATCAATATACATACCAAATCCTTTCTATGTTAGCGTTTGTCCATAAATTTAATTACAAACATCT
>CAZIZB010000077.1:0-4153 GCA_964543635.1 uncultured Opitutales bacterium
CAACCTCGCTCATTCCCACTGATATCCTTGTTGCTCAATTTTATCTAAAAATGTGCTATCCCCAGAATACAATTGCCGATCTTTTAGCAAATGAATCTTCGTCGGTTGCAATTGACGGATAAACTCAAAATCATGCGAAATAATAAAAAAACACGACTCCTTTTCTTGTCGCATGGTTTGAAGGATATGAATGACGCACTTTTTTGCATCGACATCCAAACCGCTATCAAGCTCATCCAACAATGCCAATTGAGGCTGCAATAACATCAATTGCAACAATTCACAGCGCTTTTTCTCACCTCCAGAAAAGCCACAATGCAAGGCTCTTGATGTAAAATTCCTTGGAAGGCCAACTGCGTCTAATAATTCATATAAATGGCTGTAAAATTCGGTAGCTTTCCATTTGTGACCTGGATGTTCTGGAAAGGCTTTTAAGGTGTTTCTTAAAAAATTAGCAAGCGTTAATCCTTCAATTTCACAAGGGTTTTGAAACGCTACAAATAAGCCTTTGCGGGCTCTTATTTCAGGCGCTAACGCTTTTATTGCCTCTTGGTTAAGCAAAATCTCCCCCTGCACATCTGCATAAGAAGGATGGCCTGCTATCGCCTTTAAAAGCGAACTTTTCCCTACACCATTAGGGCCCAACAAAACATGCAATTCCCCTGCACCCAACTTTAAATTTATTTTTTCAAAAACAAGATTTCCTTCTAGCGTTAAGGACAAATCTTTAAGTTCAAATACGGTCTTACCCATATGAGTTTACTACATAATGAAGGTCTTTAGAAGTCAATCCTTTAATGCGTCGTAATCAATACTCATCAATTTCTTTTGCGGATTTTTGAGCGAAGGAATACAATTAATTAAAGCTTGTGTGTAAGGATGTTGCGCTTGGGACAAAATCTGCTCTGTGCTGCCTCGTTCAACAATTTTTCCACGAAACATGACTAGTACATTCTGTGCAAAATTCTTTACAAGGCCCAAATTATGCGTAATTAAAATAATTGACAAATTTTCAGAAGCTTGAAGCGATTTAAGCAGATCCATAATTTGTTTTTGCAAGGTAACGTCCAAAGCTGTTGTAGGTTCATCTGCAATCAAAATTTGAGGCTTACAAGCCAACGCAATTGCAATCATCACACGTTGCTGCATCCCCCCGCTTAATTCAAATGGATAGGCTTTATAACAACGTTCAACGTTTTTTAACCCTACTTTTTCAAGTGTATCTAAAACCACTTTTCTTACATCTTTAACTTTTGGTTGATGTAAGCGTACGGCCTCTCCAACTTGATACCCAACCGTCAATACAGGATTGAGCGAGGTCGATGGATTCTGAAAAATATACGCAATCTGTTTGCCACGAACTCTCTGCAATTGCTTTTCACTGTATTGCAACAAATTTTCAGAATTTTCTACAAAAACTTCGCCCGATAAAATACATTGTGGCTTTTTTTGCAATAATTGCGTCAAAGCTAATGCCGTAACCGATTTCCCGCTACCACTTTCTCCAACAATGGCCAATGTCTCTCCCTTACGTAGCTCGAAATTAAGCCCATGTACAACCTCCACAAAACCGTCCTCTTGCGCAAATTGCACACGTAAATCTTTAACCGAGAGCACCGTTTCCATAACCATCCACAATACTATATTGCCTACAAAATGCAATGATATTTGGCTTTCACTGTAAATTCTATCTTATAACCTTACATCTGTGGATGAGATTTTTGATAAACTTTTTGCAAATGCGCGATATTTACATGCGTATATTTTTGCGTTGTAGAGAGATTGGCATGCCCAAGAAGTTCCTGGACAATACGCAAATCCGCACCATTTTGAAGCAAATGAGTGGCATAGCTATGCCGACAACTATGCGGAGTCATATCTAAAGGCAAATGGGCTGCAATAAGGTATTTCTTCACGAGCAACTGGATCGAACGTGTAGTTAGCGCTTTACCAGATTCTCCTGGTATAAGCACTTGAGTCGGTTTGCAAGCATGCAAGGCTTTTAAAGCGTTAAGTGCGGGAATACCAATCGGAATCATCCGTTCCTTATTGCCTTTCCCTAAAATACGAATGAGACGGTTTTCCCAATCTACATGTTCGCAGCGCAATTTGACTACTTCACCAACACGCACACCACCCCCATAAAGTAATTCCAATAAAGCTTTATCGCGCTTCCAAAAGAACTCAGTCAGTTTGCCGTCTGCAAACAACCTATCGGGCATATCTAAAAGCAATTTTATCTGATCTACAGTGAAAAAATGCGGCAACTTAGATTCAAACTTTGGACTTATGTCTGCAAACTCAGCAGGCATTGCAATGCCGGAGTTTATTTCTAAAAATTGAAAAAAGGTACGCAATGCCGATAATTCATTATTTAGCGTACGCTTTCCTACTGCACGTTTTTGCAAAAAAAGCTTCAAAAGGTTTCCTTCTGTAAAAGAAAAACCACGCTTTTCAGAAAAATCCAACCAACGTTGTACGGTTCGCAAATAATTACGTAACGTATAAGATGAATACGCTCGTTGTTTAAGAAAATTTTCAAAAGCTTCTAGCTCACACTTTGAAGAACTCATTGGTTTTCTGGCAAAACTTCACGCTTAGGTTTTTCAATCCATTCCCAAATGACTGGACAACCAGACAATTTGAATTGTATACGTAAACTGTTTTCCAAAAACCGCTTATAGGCTTGAGGTAACCAAACAAGCCGATTACAAAAGATTTTCAAGGTTAAAGGTGTTTGTTCCTTTTGTACTGCGTAATAAATCTTAAAATGCTTACCGTGACAAGAAGTTGGCGGTTTCTGCAGTTGCAACTTTTGAAAGAAACGATTTAAAGCACCGGTCGTAATCTGTGTCTGCAAACGTTTTTGAAGGGCCTTTATTTGATTCAGAAACAACTCCAAACCTTCATGAGACTTAGCAGAAATAAAAACAACTGGAGCATCACAGAAGGGACAAATTCGACGTAATTCCTCCAAAAATTCTTGTTGAAATTTTTCCGGATTTTTCCCCTTTTCAGCCAAACGTTCACGGGCAATATCCCACTTATTAACAGCTAAAATGCAACCTTTACCCAATCGCGAAACTTCATTGATAAGGTTTTTGTCAATTTCAGTCGGTCCTGTCAAACTATCTAATAAGATAACCGCAATATCGACCTTTTTCAAAGCAGCGTTGGTACGAACTGATGAAAAAAACTCTACCGCATCTGTCGTCTGCTTGCGCACACCTGCTGTATCCACCAAAATAAAATGTTCCGTTTGTCCCGTCTTCCTAAAGGTCCAAGAAAAAGGACATTCAATCGCATCTCGAGTTGTACCCGCCACATCGCTAACAAGCACACGATTTTCCTTCAATAAAGCATTTGTAAGCGAAGATTTGCCGACATTAGGACGACCGATCAAAGCAAATTGTGAGGTCAGTTCTACAGGCTCTATAAGTTCACCTTTACCCGGCAAAACCTGTTCAATCGCTTCCTTTAATAAATCAATATTAACATTATGTTCTGCTGAAATCGGTATCAAAACCTCCCAACCTAAGCGGTAAAATTCAGCTAAATTAGCCTCTTCTCTTTCGCTATCAATCTTATTAACGGCCAAAATAAGCGGCACGTTTAATTGCCGTAAATCTTGAGAAATCTGACGATCCATCGGCGTCAATCCCTTGCGACCATCTAAAACCCAAACAATGCATTGAGCCTTCTGCAAAGCACCCCAAACCCGACTTTCAACCGATTGCGAAAACGCATCTCTTGGACTGAATAAACCACCACTATCCATAAGCTGATAGCGATTATCAATCGTCGTCGTAATAAAATCTCGCGTTACACCCGGTTGATCGTAAACCACCGCCATCTTTGAACGACTTAAACGATTAAATAACGTACTCTTTCCAACGTTTGTTTGCCCAAATAATAATACCGATGGTAAACTCATACCCCTTAATGTCTATAAAAACTCCCGCCTTGGCAAGCGTAATCTTTACTTATAGAAGAGATTTCAGTATTAAACCACTCAACAGATTTTCTTAATTTTATTGACAAAAAAGGCTTTTTAAAATTCTTTAAGTAGAGTGTGCTCTCGTAGTTCAATTGGATAGAGCGTTGGCCTCCGAAGCCGAAGATTCGGGTTCGAGTCCCGACGAGAGCGCCACTT
>CAZIZB010000078.1:0-4139 GCA_964543635.1 uncultured Opitutales bacterium
AATCTTTGTTTTAAAAACTTGATTTTTATTTTGAAAGTGCATAACTTACTTTTATAGATCATGAATAAGGAAGCAATTGATTTAATTCTAAAACAGAATCCACAATTAAAAGGTAAGCGCGAAGCTTTTGAGGCATTAGAAGCGGGAACTTACTGCTGGCATCAAAGTTGGGGGGTCGGTTGCATCAAAGGGTACGACGAAGCTAATCATCGCATTTTGATCGATTTTGAGTCGCAAGAAGAAACCCGATCTATGGATCCTGTTTTTTGCGTACAAAAAGTTACCATTATTCCTGAAGGTCATATCTTGATTGAAGCACGTAAAAATCCTGAAAAAATCAAGCAAATGCAAAAGGAACAGCCGTGCGAACTTGTTGTGGAGGTCTTAAAGAGAATGCCCGAGCAATCCGCAAAACCTTTAGAATTGGAGCATGTTTTAACACAGGTTTTATTGAAGCATTTGAATGCCGCTCAATTTAAGCGTTGGTGGACGGGTTTGCAGAAATTATTAGTAAAAGATCCACGTATTGGAACTCCAAAACGTAAAACAGACGCTTATGTATTACGAGAAGAACCTATTTTACCGGAACAAGAAATTTTAGAAGAATTTTATTTAACCAAACGTCCTTTAGAAAAGATTGAATTGGGCGCAAAACTTTATCAGTTGGCAGACAGTATCGATGTCATTCGGAACGACTTGCCACAAGTTTTAGACGAATTAACTCGTGCAATTCAACATGCTAAATTGTTAACTCAAGCACAACGTTTGGAGGGTTGCTGGGTACGTAATAATCTAGCGCGGTATTTACACGAATCGGTAGAAGAATTAGAACCAACTTCGCAATCCATTATTCGCGAAACAGAGAATTTATCAGAGTTAGTCGCTCAATTGCCACATACCTATTATCCACGCTTCTTAGATCTATTAACACGTACTTACATGGATGATACTGAGTGGCAGCACATTATTTTAAATTTGCTTAAATATGGAAATGCACGTCTAACTTCCGAGTGTATCAACTTCTTATTAGATCGCGATTGCGAAGCTTTACTGAAAAAGACACTCAACAAGTGGCTACAAGAGCAATCATTGAAAAGCTCCGTACTTATTTGGATTATCAAACATCGCTCATTACCACGTTATGAGAATCTATTGTCTGATATTATTGGTGTTCGTTTGCTCAGCTGTATCTTCCAAGCAATCGATAGCGATGCCCTCAATGTAGCTCCAGGACGTCGTATTCCTTTGGTGGAAGTTGTTAATGAAGATCAACAATTAATTGCGGATTTATTGAAAAACGCGGATATCGATCTCGCCCAAGATTTAGCACGTAACTTACTTCTAAATCAAGGTTTCGACACCTTAAAGAAACGTTCTTTGATGGCACGTTTCATTCGTGTATTCCCAGAATTGCAGCGTCTAACTGAAAACAAGGAAAATGTACAAGAAGAACGTCTGCTCGTTTCCAAAGAAAGCTTAGAGTTGATGAAACAAGAGTATTTAACGCTCATTAATGAAAAGATTCCGGCAAATAAGGCCGCCATTGCTGCAGCACGCGAATTGGGAGACTTAAGCGAAAACTCAGAGTACAAGATGGCACGCCAAGACCAAACCGTTTTGATGGCTCGCAAATCCATGCTTGAGAAGGAATTAAATCGTGCTCAGGTCATCAATTTTGAAGAAGTTTCAACCGATAGCGTGAATATTGGTACCGAAGTTTCTTTGAAAGATGCTAAAGGGAAAACGTCTATTTATACCATTTTAGGCGCTTGGGATGGCGATCCAAAGAAGAATATCCTTTCCTATAAAACCCCATTAGCAAGCGAGATGTTGGGTAAAAAGGTAGGCGATTCGGTTGCTTTACCATCTGGCCAAGTACTTTCAATCGAGGCGATTAAACGCTGGAAAGCCTAAGTGGAGGCCAATAATCAGCAATCCTTGCTCTTCGGAAACGCTCCTAATGGTGAGGCTGCGGATGGTCATGTTACCTTAAAGGGGGTCTTGAAGCGTGTTATTTTCGCCAATAAGGAAAACGGCTATTCAGTTTGTTTATTAGATCTAAATCGTCATCAGGGAACCGTTACCATTACAGGCTGTTTCCCTGGCGTACAATGCGGAGAAACCTTAGTCGTCAAAGGGAATTGGACCGAACACAATCAATATGGACGCCAGTTTCAATGCGTACAATTTGAGTCGACGTTACCTTCTGATGTACACGGAATTCGTCAGTATTTAAGCAGCGGTCTCATCCATGGAATAGGAAAAGAATATGCTAACAAAATCGTCGAATTTTTCGGCACAGAGACATTTTCTGTTTTAAATGGCTCTTACGCACGCTTAATGGATGTGCCGGGTATTGGTACTAAACGTGCCAAAAAGATTAAAAAGGCATGGGATGAACAACGAAGCATTCGGGATGCTATGATTTTCTTGCAAATTTATGGCTTTACCAATACGCAATGCCTACGTCTCTATCAGCATTATGGGGAAGCGACCCAACGCGTTATTACGGAAAACCCTTACATTATTGTAAAAACAATTGACGGGATTGGGTTTAAATCCGCTGATAAAATTGCTTTAAATTTAGGCTTTAAAAACGATAGTGATTTCCGCATTGACGCCGGAATCGAATACATTTTATCGGAATTAGAGGGCGAAGGGCATACAGGAGGTTTTATAGACAACCTCGTCAAAAATACAGCAGAATTATTAAATCTACCGCAAGATTTTATTGCCAATCGCGTAAAGCTATTAAGTGAAAATGGTACCTTATCTTTGTATCCCAAAACAGGCTTATTGCAGCGTAAAAAAATGTTTTTCTATGAAGCCGGCATTGCGGATCATATCCAACGTTTATATTGTGCACCTTCACATTTGCCTGCCATTCAAATCGATCAAGCCCTAAAATGGAGCGAAGAAAAACTAAATATCCAATGGTCTGATACGCAAAAAAACGCTTTACGCGCGATTTTAGGATCTAAATTGTCGGTATTGACAGGTGGTCCCGGAACCGGTAAAACAACTTTATTAAAAGCTTTAGTGGGCGTACTTTCGGCCAAAAAAGTGCGTTTATGTCTGGCCGCACCTACAGGACGTGCAGCGCAAAGAATGTCTGAAGCAACAGGCTTAATGGCGCGAACGGTTCATCGAACCCTTAAATTTGAACCTTCAATTGGCCGTTTTACTTACGATGAAGATAATTTATTGCCTGTGGATTATCTAATTTTAGATGAATCGAGTATGCTGGATGTAGCTCTTACACATGCATTACTACGAGCCTTGCCTAGTCACGCACACGTTCTATTTGTTGGCGATATTTACCAGCTTCCATCCGTAGGGCCAGGTAGCGTACTTAACGATTTTATACAAAGTCCCTACTTTCATGTGGAATATTTGAGTGACATCTTCCGCCAAAGCAAACGCAGTTCGATTGTAGCTGCTGCACACAATATTCTGGCCGGAAAACGTTCTTTAGAATGTCCAATCGTATTACTAAATGCGCCTATCGATCTAGCAGAAGATTTTCATTTTATTCAAGTCGCAGATCCTAAAGACTGCATGAATGTTTTGCAGGATTTATGCTGGCGTAAAATCCCACAATGGTATTCCGTTGATCCCATTCGAGATATTCAAATTCTGGCACCTATGCATCGCGGACTTATCGGTATCGAGCAAATTAATACCTGTTTTCAAGAAACGGCCGGGCTAAATCGTCGAAAATTGCAAATTGGTGCTCAAAATTTCTGCGCCGGGGACAAAGTTATCCAATTAAGGAATAATTATAATACAAATATTTTTAACGGAGATTTGGGAATTATCCAAGATGTCGATCTCGATGAAGAGGTGTTAAATGTACGTTTTGATACGGAAGAACATCTTTTAGAACGGTCAGATTGTCTGGATTTAAAACTCGCTTACGCAATCAGCATCCATAAATCCCAAGGAAGTGAATTCCCTATTGTTGTCGTTCCTTTATTTACACAGCATTTTGTAATGCTTAAACGCAATCTGCTTTACACAGCTATTACTCGAGGTCGTAAAAAAGTGTTTATCGTCGGAGATCCACGCGCTTATTCCATCGCTGTTCGAACCCTTGATAGCACCATTCGTCAAACCACCCTTAAAGATCGCCTTAATAC
>CAZIZB010000079.1:0-4048 GCA_964543635.1 uncultured Opitutales bacterium
TAGGATCTAGTGCCGCAAGGTTTAAGGGTTCGAGTCCCTTCTCAAGCACCAATTATTTGCAAGTTCAACTTTGAAATGCAACACGGGAAGTAAAAGATTGCGAAAAGCAAGAAGAGATGTGAAGGTAGCATTTTCTAATAAGCAAAAAGAAGAAAATGCACTACAAACACATCTCAAAAGAAGAACGTAAAATGATCGAGGAATTAACGCAAGCCGGAAGTTCGAATAGAAACCCACGGGTAGAACCCGTGGTCCTACGGTCGCCGATGGGGCGACCTTACAGCTCCATTTGGAGCTGATCTGAGTCCTTGGCACCTTGCCAATTTAACATAGTTCATGACAACCGACTTGTTGATGCCTACGCTGAAGGTATTCAACCATATCCGGATTTAGAATCTTTCGCCGATATTTTGTTACCAAAACTACATGATACGACAGTGTATAAACTCCGTTCCCGCTCCGTTTTACTTTCATATATGTTCATATTATATGGGTAACAAAATCCAACGCAAACTTAATTCATCCACGAGTTATATTCGTAAATATCTATCATACTAAACATTTTAAACTATCCGTTTACCTACTTCAACTATTTGGTACCAGCGCCTGAAAATGAATACCACTATGATAAACAACAATCGTGTTGGGTTGTTGTCCGATTAAATTTAAAAAAGCATCTTGATTAGGAATACCATTAGGATCAGTTATATCACCTGTATTTGAAAAATGTCTATAGCTTATCTCACCATTGGGTCCTTGAACAACAATAGCAATTGGGGTATTAAGACTGCTTGCAAACCACTGAAAGTCTTCTGTTTTAGCATTTGTCCAGAGTTTTCGATTCGATTTCTCGTTTGTTCAATAGTTTGTTGTGATTTGTTGTGGTCTGTTTGTGTTTCAATATAAGTATTAAAGGCTTGTAAAGCATTTTATCTTTGGTATTTAATTGTCTCTTCATCAGCAGTATCTTCCCCACTAATAGCGGTTAACAACGCTCTAACGCCACAATTATTATTACTTCCTGAAACATTAACAAGTTGATAGCCCGACAATACTTTTTTTGTAATATTTTGTGGCTTTGTACTTAATACTTCAGCTTATATATCATCCATCATTTTTTCTTCAATATTGGCATAATTTCTAAAATTATTTGAGTTATATTCCACACATTCCCTTGCTTCACTAGTCATCGAAACATTCTGTAAAGATATTTTAAATTCTTCAGCGTTAGCAATTGTTTTTAAAACTGTTTTACAAGTATCTTTCTGCGCTTTACTTAAACCATCCATATCCAAATAAACTGGTAAACAATAATTGTTTTTTTTGTTAAACCAAAAGAATTCTCCTACCTGCTGCTCCAAACCATCAGGAACAAAACCTAGTAAATTACGTGCTTCTTCTACATTTTGAAATAAGACCTTAAAAGCTTTATAAATTTCTTCCTCTGAATATTTTTCTTTTAGTGCATCATAAATATTTTTCATTCTTGGTGTTTGAAGAAAAGATTCCCAATCTTTATCTTCCTTCCCTCCCATAATGTTATTTTCATTGCTTAAGAACTGTATATAATGGACAAGTTCATGAGCAAAAAAATAAGCTTCCACAGCTTCTTTGCTTCCTAACATTCTTTCTAGATCAATAGAAACAATATTTTCTCCGTCAAAAGCCAAACGTTCTTTTGCCAAAAGATCTTGATTTATTAATATAATATTTTCTTCAAATTTAAATTCATAAACTTGTGAGTTGTCTTTCAAAATCATTCCTATGTCTATCAATTCATCATCACCTGATTTTATAAATGACTCTACAATTACCATCAAAGTTTCTTTATCCAATGTATCGATTTTTTGTAATAAATAATAATATATTTTTTCAGGCTGAAAAAATAAAATAATTTTTTCACTACTGGTCAATAAATTTGGAATATTTTGCAAAAATTTTAACGATACATTGCTATCAGAAATATATTTTAATTTTTTCTTTAATAGATTGCGAACTTCAGACGCAGTATCACTTTCAACTATACAAATTTTTTTACCATTCATTAAAATTTTTAGAGTCGTTAAAATATTGCGACCTGCATCTGTTGTTTCGATAATATTTAAATACCGTTTTAATCGTTCTCTGCTAATAAGCTGATTTGTGCTTATTCCAGCAGAAATTGTAGTACTAGGATTTTCTATAGTATCAAAATAAGTATCCAATTCTTGATCTGAAAAGACAGGTTGGGGTTGATTTGTTTCTTGCAAGTGCCCTGGAATTTCCTGAGCATAAGTAGGTCTACCTACATTTTGTGTACGAGTCACAATTTAATTATAAAAAATAACAAAAATAAAATCAATACTTTTATAAAATTGACAAAGCAGAAAAGGCTAAATATCTCTTGCTACATGATCAAATGTTTTGTAAAATTATCTTACATTGTTACCCTATTCACAACGATGATTGCACAAGGTAATTATTTATCTGATTTTGTAGATGAGCCTTTTTATCGATTATGCGCGATTTGCGAAAAAGCATTAATAAATTCCGGTAGAAATATGCAAGAATTAGATAGGGATATCGTGCAAACATTTGGGAAAATAAATTTTGCAAGATGCTATCTACAACACCATGATCGAAATTATACAGATACTTGTGAAATCTTTTATTTTATAAAAAATTTTAAAGACTCTTCTTTAACTGCTAGAGAACAGAAAGCTACTCTTTATGCGACAGAAGTCGCTTTAAATTACTTAATGAAACATTTATATGCATTTTCTTTTCCTGAATATAAATTATCTGAAGAAGATATTCATTTTGTAACTAGTTTGGATTTAAAAAGTTATCGAGAACAATGTACACCACTAGCCTTAAAAATTCCCATCGAAGAAGCTTCAAATACCCCTTCTAAACCCAAAGAAAACACAACCACATCATCAAATAAAAAATCTGACACGTGTACGCTTTTGTGACACAAAAACATTTCTTACCTTATTCACA
The DNA here is from genome assembly GCA_964543635.1 of uncultured Opitutales bacterium. GTDB lineage: Bacteria > Verrucomicrobiota > Verrucomicrobiia > Opitutales > UBA9783 > JBKSMP01. Next base: position 2,983 of record CAZIZB010000079.1, read on the forward strand.
CAAAATCCATCAATCCTGATTCCAAATAATACAACGGAAGATTATAAAGGCCGTTATTGCGTTCCAAATTGGACAGGGAGGTATTTTAATATCTTTTCACTCTAGGTTTTGTTGCAAAAAATAACGAGCGTGTTTATTTTCGCCGGTTTTGAATAAAATGCCGAGTTGAACTAATTGTGCAATATCACGAGTTGCCGTAGCCGTTGATGTTTGTGTAATGGAAACGTAATTGGAAGCGCTCAATCCGCCGACAAAACTGCCATCAAATTCTGCTTCAGATAGACACGTATATTCCCAAACTTAGGAGTTGCAATCCAAGCGAATTATGTCATCTTAAGAGCATACGAAAGCATGAAAGCAAAAACAGCGTCCTACGATTTTAAAGTTATAGAAGCCCATTGGCAGAGTTTTTGGAAAGAACAAAATACATTCAAGGCTATTCCGGAAGAAAATAAGCCTAAATATTGGATTTTGGATATGTTTCCCTACCCTTCTGGAGCCGGCTTACATGTTGGACATATCGAAGGGTATACCGCAACAGATATCTTAGGTCGTTACAAAAAAGCTTGCGGTTTTAATGTTTTACATCCGATGGGTTGGGATGCATTTGGTTTGCCTGCCGAGCAACACGCAATCACTACTGGTTTGCATCCTTCTGTAAACACCGAAAATAATATCGAAAATTTTAAAAAACAAATGAGCCGTATAGGCCTCGGTATTGATTGGAATCGCGAGATTAATACGACCGATCCAAACTATTATCGTTGGACGCAATGGATCTTTTTGCAACTTTTCAAAAAAGGTCTTGCGTATATTGATAACAAACCGGTTTGGTGGTGTCCGCAACTGGGTACGGTTTTAGCCAATGAGGAAGTCATCGATGGACGCTCTGAACGTGGCAATTATCCTGTTGAACGTAAAGCACTACGTCAATGGGTACTCAAAATTACGGCCTATGGCGAAAAACTGCTAAAAGGATTAAAGGATTTGGATTGGCCAGAAGCAACCAAACGTCAACAAAAAATCTGGATTGGACGTTCCGAAGGCGGTATTGTAAGCTTTGAAA
>CAZIZB010000080.1:0-4027 GCA_964543635.1 uncultured Opitutales bacterium
GAATAATAATGGGAAAATTCGATTTCAATCTTTTTGCAAAAGGTATCTAAAAGCTGTAATCGTGTGAGCTTATTATCGGTATAATTTTCTTCTTTTAAAAGCTCTTGGGCCTCTTTTATATAGCTATCTAATTCATCAATCTTTTTAACGATTTGATTTACATAAAATTTGTAAGCAATATTACTTTCGACAGAATCATCACAAATATCTTTACATATTTCTTTATAAAACTCACTACCTTTTATCGGAAAACTTGGATTAGTCGGATTTGTTGGATTAAAAATTTCGGCTAGTTTTTCTGCTAATGTCTTTCTAAGATTTTCGTAATCACCATTACTCCCAAACAGAGTTATACAATCAGCTTTGTCGTCCGGTAGCTTATATCCGTCCGAAATAACAGAAAATCCAAAAAATTTTGGTACAGAAGATACAGTCATTAGATAATCCTGTTGAGGGGTACTTTACTTTTTAGTTTAGGTGTTAGGGCATTATAATCCGATTGATTTTCAGGATTGGGTAACACGGGAGCATTCTTTTTCTCATGAAGTAGTATTTCGTGGTCCGATTTTTGTGAAAGCGGAATAAGAGATTCTAAGGCATGGATCATATTTTTTTCTTCAGGATTGATCTCTTTTAACATTTTAATCGTTGCTTCCAAATTTTCCTTAGTCAACAAACTGTCTTTAATGTTGCCAGTTCTTGTGGAACTAAAAAATTCTTTTAATTTTTTTAGCCGTTGCTTGAGCTCTTCCAATTCTTCCAGTGTTTTTTGGATTTTTTTATTCTGGGGTTCCATACAAAACAACTAAAGCATATACAATGCCAAAGCGCTCAAATACGTAATTTTTCTAATTTAAATAGTAGTTTTGTGAGAAAAATTTTCCAAATATGGAAAAAATTTCCTAAACTTTTTTTAATTTTTGCCGCTCTATCTTTACGCTATGAAAATAAATACAAAACACATTGGTTTACTGTGCGCTTCTGTTTTGCACAGTTCTTTATCTGCTGCGATCGATGGACCACTGATTCAAGAGCATCAAGGCGAACTACGTATTAACGAATTGTTTACAGAAAGGTTGGTAAATGATCTGCATTATCTGATTAAACGAAGTTATCGGCTTACACATAGGGATGATGATGCTTATGATTATGCAACTCCAAGGAAATTAATGGCCGAACGATATAGCCATCTACGCTATCGTGATTCTGAATGTCACGATTGGTTTATACTGAAACCCTTTACAGGAACACATGGAACAAATGGTTTAAAGGGTGTACTAAAATGTGCCAATGGGGTTGAAGCCGACTATCCTGGATTTGCAGCCTTGTTGCAACAAGAAAACATGCCTCCTATTATTGCTGTTGTATTCCGAGGATCGCAGTCACGATCGTTTCAACCTCTTAACGGTATTCTAGGACCCAGCTGGCTTACAAACTTTTCTGCAAGCAAAATGGAATGTCCTGAATCTATTAATTTAGATAGAGCTTTATTTCATAAAGGCTTTTTAGAAAAGTACTTATCGTCTCGTTTGAATGTTATGAGCGATATCTGGACCTTATGGAAAAAAATCCCTAAAGAGCAAAGAGAACAAACACGTTTCATCATTACAGGTCATAGTCAAGGCGCTGCGTTAACTGCACCAGCAGCATTGGACATTACTAAAAATCTCTTACCCAAATTGTTTAAAAGAGAATTTAATAATCTAGAAACGCCACGCTTGTTTGTTTATGCCTTATCAGGACCCAATTCTGTTGGCAATCGTGAGACAAAGAACATGATCAATGAAGTTGTTGGACGCGACAATATTATTCGTCACAGCAGTATTTTTGATATTGTTACTTATGTATGTCCTGGAAAACACTACGATCGTTGGATCTACAATATTCTATTTAAGGTTTTTGCAGGGGTAGAAACCGGGTACTTGCCAGTTGGTCGTTTAGCGATTGATGATGCACAAACATTATTTTCAAAAGGTTTATATTACAATGCAGATTGGAAATTGTTGGATTGTATTAGCGAAATCGAAACAGATTGGATGAAATTCTACCATGATGCAGTTTTGGCTTATCGCAATGAATATAGTTTCGTACGTTTATTTTACAAAACGATTGCGGCTTGGCACTTAGCCCATGGTTTAAGCGAAATGGGAGGTATTGGAACATTCGTAAGTATTAATCACTACGCAAGTAAAACTGCCAATCATATTTCCTTTGCAAAAGGAAGAAAGGCTAAGGCAATGAGCATAACAAACCTTGAAACAAGCGAAGACGCTTCCTTTGATCCTCGCTTGCCAGAATGTAACTTAAACGATTGCTTAAAACGCGGTAATATTCATAGAAGCATAACGAAAGAATTAGCAGATTACGACTCACCTGAACAAGTCTTTATTCCCGAACTTTCACGCCACCAATCGGTCGGCTTAGAAGACTATGAGTCTGAAGAAGCTTAATAACCACTAAACCAACTAAACAAAAGGGGGAGGACTACCTCCTCTTTTTTGTTTAATAATTGGCATCAATATTGCTTTAAAGAAAGCATGCCCGTTTCACCAACAACACTTAATGGAACTCAAAATACTCCTGTACTTAGAAGCTCGGGAGTATCAAAAGTTGATTTGAGTGAAGCACCAAAGATAGAACAAATAAAAACACGTTTTACTAATAATGGTGAATATGAAACCAAACGTAATACTCTTCTAAGTTGTTTAAATAGTATTTTAGGTAAAACCTATTCCTTTGACGACGGCGACCTATCTATTGAGACCATTTTTAATAACAACCCATTGCCAAACAATGACAAAATTTGCAACGCCGGTAAAAAAGCTTATGCTTACTATCTCAAAGAAGTCTTACAAAAGCTCAATCTACTCAACCAACATATTATAAAAGGGCAAGATGCTTTAAATGCCCTACAAGCATGTACCAATGAAGATCAAATTGAGAACTATAAAACAATTTTGGAAATACAAGATGAGCTTGTTAAAAAATATTTAGATGATTTTAATAACTATACCGTTGTTCAAACCTTAAGCACAACAAGATACACAACAAGAAATACCATAGATAATACCTCTGAGTCTACCTCATCCGTTGATTCTGTTGAAATCAACTACGCTACTAGAGGCAAAATTTGGGATGAAGATGGAAATGAAAAAACAAGCTTTCAAGATACATTAAATGCATTAGATAGTCTACAAGCATTAAGAAGTCTTACCACTGTAAAAGAAAATGGTGCTCAAACCATTACAACGACTTTAACAAATAAACATACGGGAGCAACAACTAACCTTAATGATGAGTTTGGATTTAACGTTGTTGATAAAAAAATTACAATAGTACCAACTTCAGATGAAGAAGAACGTGAAAAACAAACAACTCCTATCGCCTTGTTTGACGAATTAACACTACTCGAAAAATTAAAATATATCCATGTTTATTACAATAATAGAGATAACTATTCTTATGAATTTTATCACTACCCTGAAGATCTAAAGAGTGGTGTACCCTGCATGTCTAGAGCCGAATTAGAGAAATTCGTACATGACACAAATACAAGTGCTACAACGAAAGATCCTGAAGGTAACGATGACGAATTAGAAGCATTGGGAATTATACCTTCAGAAGCAAATAAGCCGAAAACAGATCTTGTAGAACCAGGAGCGGTAGAATTGTTCTATGTTGGCTATTTAAAAGATTCTATGGGGACAATAAATGCTTTAGCAGCTTTTATGGAAATAAAATCGGTTTCCTTAATAACTCAAATTACCCAGCAATCCTATCGTATAAAAGCATTAAAAACGTACCTTAAAATGTTAGAATTTGGACTGCAAGAATTGAATGCTAGCTTTAAAGAAAATACTGCAATATCTACAAAAACTTACCTAGCCATAAAATACGCCGCTGCTAATCAAACACGAACACTTGTGAACATTAATGGCGAAGACTACATCGTTATGCAGCTGGACGGAGCACAAGAAACAGGAGATTATGAACACTATAATCTGTCCGATAACAACGCCTATATCTA
>CAZIZB010000081.1:0-4016 GCA_964543635.1 uncultured Opitutales bacterium
ATAAAAAAGATCCTACATGTAAATACAGGTAAGATCCTTTAAAACACTATTTTCTAAATTTTATTCGTCCAATTTTGCTTTAATTTTATCCTTCCAGTTACCTAAAAAAGCTAATTCCTTTACTTGTTGTTTTAAAGACTCTAAATCATAGTCTTCGTTTTTTAGTCTTAATATAAATTCTTCAGATTGGCCCTGATCAAGTTTTAAAGTTTCAAGTGCCCTTTTTAATTTCATGTCGCCACTTTTAACTAAATTTATCCGATCTTTTATAAAAGCATTTTGTATAACACCTGTCTGCACATTTTCTGTATATTGCTCTTGATTTTCTATTGCATTCAAGGTAGCCTGGTCTATCTTACTTAAAATTTCGAGTGTTTCTTTTATATTAGAATCTATTTCATTTTCTGGAAAAAATATTTTGTAGCTTAATGTATTCACTGAAGTCGCCCAATTTTTCAAACCTAATAATTTAAGCCAAGATACCCCCAAATCATCCAGCTCATTTCCGTCAAAAATTATTTCTACATTTCCATTTACTTTTCCTAAATAAATTGTTCTTATCGGCAAATTAGCTTTACCACCAACAATTCGCTTCGCCTTAAACTCTTTTGAATTTGCATCAATTTCACAATAGTTATAGACTTTTACAATATCTTCAGCATTACTATCGTAATTTAACAAACCCAAACCTTCTACTGGAAGCCCATGAATTGATTTTAAACCTGAAATATATTGCTGCATTCGGCCAACAAGCTCAGTATCCACACCTCTTTGCATTTCTATATCAAACGTATACCGTTTTTTATTGCTTGTTTTTTGTTTTTTACGAGACTTTAAGTCATCTTCATTATCTTCCGCACTATCGATCATTGCTTCATCTTTTGTACAACAAATACATTTACAGGCAATATCACAAAACAACACACCTGCTTTACTTTTTTCACCCATTTGAGTTATTTCCTTATCTAAAGGTACAATTTCCCTTATTTTCAAACCATCTTCTCCTTCATTAGGATAATAAAGACTATTTAAAAAACTCATCAAACGATCTTTAGATTCTTCGCTAGTCGACAATATCTTTTTAAATGTCTGGTCGTAACTAGGATCTGCAATAGTTATTGATTTTATTTCACTAGTAGAAAAAGCTTCCTTCGCCTCTTCTTCTGTCTTAAACAACCAACCCGTTGCAGCAATTACATTATTAAGAAAAATAGTGCAAACAAATACAATAAATATTGACATCTTTTTCATGCCTACGATGATTATTTAAAAGACAATTATTTGTCAATTTAATAACATACAAAAACCACAACTGAAATTTTTTAAATAATAAGCTTTACTTCTTTGAAAAATTACGGTCTGCTGTATAGAGAAGAATTTATTATGGGAAACCTTAAAAAGAAACGTATTTTAAAAATGAATAAGCACAAACGCCGCAAGCGTTCTAAGTCGACAAGACACCGGAAACGCACGTGGTCGATCTAAAAGCTTATGAAAAAGGCCAACCGTTCTCAAAGAACACAAGGAAGTTTTGTTGGCCTCGCAGCTTTTTGGTCTCTGCTTCTTTTAGTTCAAGTTTTTATCGCCATTTACCTTTTTCGAACAACAGATGTAGGTGATGTTTTTAAAATTTGGCTATCTGATTTTTATGGATTCATTTCAAAGCATGCCTTACTATTATTAGTAGGCATGTTATTTTTTCCAACATTTGGAATCCCCATTAGTCCGTTTTTTGTCTTAGCAGGAGCGATTTGGGGGATTCGTATTGGATTAACGCTCTGTTTCCTTTGCATCGGATTTAATCTTGTTTTTTCCTACTTTTTTTACCGCAAATGCATCAATAAGGTTATTTTTAAAATCATTTTTCGCAAAAAAGGCATTCCCGAAATCAAAAAACGAAGTGATTTGAGTAGCTTTAAATGGGTCTTCTTAATACAACTGATTCCACATTTGCCCTATTCCGCACAATGTTACATCCTTGCCACTTTGCCTGACATTCGCTTTTGGCATTATTTGGGATTAAGCTGGATTGTACAATTCCTTTGGGCCTGTGGCTTCGTTTGCGGTGGCCAAGCAATTAAAACAGGTAAATGGGGATTAACGATTTTTTGCATCCTTTTAATCGGCATTTTCTTAACACGTAAGGCTTATTATTATTTCAAAAAACTGGACAAAACGCCATGTTAACACCTCATGTTAAAGGCCTTCTTTCTGTTCAAGAAGTTTCGCAATGCCTACGTCAGCTGATTAAAGACAGTTTTCCTTTTGTAGCCGTTTATGGAGAAATTTCCAACTTAAAAACTTCCAATGGCATTACCTACTTTACGCTAAAAGATGCCGCTAGTCAAATTCCAGTCGTTGTTTTTCGTGATACAACACTCAAAATCCAACATTTAAATCTGCATGAAGGAAGCTCCATTATCGTAGAAGGCCGTTTGGACCTCTATGTAGCATCAGGTCGCTATCAAATTATCGCTCGAGCCATTCATCCTTTGGGCATCGGCAAACTTCAACAAGCCTTCGAACAACTGAAGCAAAAACTTAAGGCAGAAGGTCTGTTTGATGCCGACAAAAAACAAATCTTTCCCAAACTTCCCAAGCATATTGGGCTTATAACAGCCGCGAACAGTGCCGCTTTTCACGATTTTATCAAAATCCTACAACGCAAAAACTGGAAAGGGCGTATTACATTGGCCTCCGTACTTGTACAGGGCACTCGTGCTCCTCTAGACATTGCAAAAGCCTTTCGTACCTTAGAAGGAAATCCTTCGATTGAAGCCATTGTAATGATCCGAGGCGGTGGAAGTTTTGAAGATTTGAACTGCTTTAACGATGAAAAACTGGTTCGTACTTTAGCCAAACGCAAAAAACCTCTTTTGTCGGGCATCGGCCACGAAATTGATTATACTTTATGTGATTTTGTAGCTGATTTACGAGCAGAAACGCCTACTGCTGCTGCCGAATGGATCGCCCATCATTACGCTCAATCTTCGCAGCAAGTTTTACAGTTACAATTACATCTACAAGCTTATTTGCGCTCGAACCTTCAAAACAAACAGCAAGGTCTTCAAGAGCTACAAACACGCTTAAAACTTGTACATCCAGCAAAAACATATGCAGACGACACACGTCAACTTTTCCAAACAAGACAGATTTTTTACCAGAAATTTCAAACACTCCTTCAAAGTAAACAGCAACAGCTTCAATTAGCTCATACGCGCTTACAATCCCCTACCCTTCTATTGCCGCTTAAACAAGCGCAACAAGCAACCAATCGTCTTGCAAAACAATTAAAAGCAAGCTTTCTTAATCAAGCACAACAACCCAAAAAAAATTTGGAACAACTCAAGCAACGCTTACTTTCTTTTTCGCTTGAAAAACAGCTCCAACGAGGCTTTATCGTACCGATTAATACAAGTGGAAAGAATTTGAAGGCTATCCCAACGCTTCAAATTGGCCAAACGTATCCTATTTGGCATCATTCGGGTAAGTTTACGATGCAGATTACCAATAAGTTACCTTAAATAAAAAACTGCAAAAATCGAAAATTTATTTCCCGATAATTGCAGAATATGAAACATTAACAAACTATTTTTTTAAGCTTCAGGCAAAAATTTTCTTGGATCCTCCCAACGACGTTTATCTTGTTTAAAATTGCAGTGATCTCCGTGACAATTGCGGTACATTTCATTACCTTTACAGAATTTCGGTGGGAAAAGACGTCCTTCTTGGCGCATTCTTAACCAATAGGCACGACACTTTTTACCACACATATCCTTACATTCCCTACGTACTGGCTCTCTCAATTTAAATCCGCAATTTGGACAGAAATTTTCACCATAACTCATACCTAGTCCAACAAAAAATGTGGATAGTATTCCAATTTTTGTAATTTTATTCATTTTCATACATCTACCTAGAACGTCACTTTTTAAAATTTTTACAGAAATTTTTATTGGACTTAGCTTCAATAACCTCGTTAAGCCGCATCAATCCTACAAAAAAATAATTATTTT
>CAZIZB010000082.1:0-4006 GCA_964543635.1 uncultured Opitutales bacterium
CTTTGCAAGATTGTTTGCCTTTACTAACTCCAACAGCGCTTTGGCAACAAGGTCTTTTACCAGAAGTTTTTACTATTTAGTCTGAAGTTAAACTAGTGTCAGAACTTGTTTGAAGGTAATTACAACTACTGAAAAAAATTTCTTTTGATTATATAAGATTTTACAAATCGTCCAAAAGTTTAAAGCGTTCTATGGATACGGCACAGTGTGTAGCAAGATTCAGCTTAACACAGACGCCATTTAGGACTTTGGGCCCATTTGTCGTAACTTCAAAACGTCCAGGCTTCCCTTTTATTGCTTTTTCAAGAACGGTATCAACAGAAAAACCTAAAACACTATTATAACTACCACACATCCCAAGATCACAAATAAAAGCGGTTTTGTCGTTTAAAAGCCGCTCATCTGCAGTAGGAATATGAGTGTGCGTCCCCACAACACAACCAACCCCTAATCGACTTAAAAACCAACCTAGTGCGTACTTATCTGCTGTCGCTTCAGCATGAATATCTACAATAAAATTAGAAACACCTTCTGCTTTCAAGGTTTCGATTAGTTGCTGACATGCCTTGAACGGACAGTCGAGTGCTCCATGCATGAATCCACGGCCCATAACGCAAAAAAGCGCTATTTTGCGACTATTATGCTCAAAAATTAGATAAGTTTTGCCCGGACACTCACTTGGAAAATTGATAGGCCGACAAATGTAGTCTAGATTGTCGATCTCATTCCAAAAACCTCGCTGATCCCAAGTATGATTGCCTAGTGTAATACCAGCAATTCCTAAGTTCTTTATTTCTTGTGCGATAGAAGCATTAATGCCAAATCCACCCGCTGCATTCTCCCCGTTTACAAAAATAAAGTCCGCCTGATAATGCTCTACTAAATTAGGCAGTTGCTTTTTTAGGATAATTCGTCCAGGTTGCCCAACAACATCTCCTAAAAACAAAAAACAACATTCAGACATTATTACCCTTAGATTTAAGCAAAATTTTGAAAATTGGTGGGCCCTGTAGGATTCGAACCTACGACCAAAGGATTATGAGTCCTCTGCTCTAACCGCTGAGCTAAGAGCCCTTTTATTGTAAAAAAACATATTTTTATTCCGATAACAAGCTTTTTTCAAAGAGATTTTTATTTTTTTAGAGAAAATTAGACGTCCTGCAAAAGTGAGAGGACATGAAATACTTAAAACATCTGATAGCTGTGCTTGGGCTATTTAGCTCTGGAGAGGTTGTAAATTCCGACAATAGTATGAAAATTTTGGAATAGAGGTCGAGGTGGCCGCGGTAATGGCCAGGATATGCCATTTTTTGAGATGTGCGAAGGAGTGTTCGATAAGGATCAAGTAAAAGAAAATTTAAAATGACATCTGTAATCTGAGCGCAAACCACAAGCATTTTGGCAGGATGTTTAAAAAATTCTGCAACGAGCGAGTTTAGTGTTGCGGGTTTGTTCAGCTGCAGATAGAGAGCCATTTTTTTGCTTTTTCTTCAGCAAAATTACCGCAGCTGAATGCTCATTTTGCAGATCTTGTTTATTGGAGTCTTCCAAAATTGGAACGGTGGAAGTGGGCCTTCAGTTTTACGGATTTCGAAGTCGTGAACACGGCCTTCATAGAGTTTAGATATGCGTAAAATCCGGCCATTTGGCTCGATGACAACTTCCGTTTTAGCGTGTGGGTATGGGCTTTTCCCAGAGTAATTTTTGGGGCCGTTCAATTCGTTGTTCGGTAGCGTCTACGATAAGCAACTGCAGGTCGTTTTCGCTCAATATTGGATTTGGTTTTACCCTCAAAACCCTTTCTGTAAGCGGTACTATTCACTTTATCGTTCGGCAAATTGTTGCCTCGTCAATCTCATGCGAAGCAAAGAGGACCACGGATTTTACCCCTGGATTTCTATTATGAACCAACTATAAGTAGTTCAATTTTTACAAGACACCTAATTGAAATAAATTATAAATTTCTTATTTTAGGCACAAGACTTGCTTAATACGGAAGTAATGTCTATTGATTTAAAAAAATATTATTGGGTAAATGGTTGCTTTTTAAGTTTTTTACTTGTGTTCACCACTGGAGTGTTGAAACAACAAAAGCTCTTAATGACATTGAGTTATGCGACTTTAACTCTGTTTTTAGGCTTTTTATTAACCTTTATTGCTTTAAGTAGAAGTAATTCTCATGGGGAGGTTTTTCTAAAGTCTAGGAAAAAGAAAGGATAATCGATGCGGGTTGCTTCAAAAGAAAATAATTTCGTAAAAACGAAATTTTGTCCATCGGTCGTCGAAAGAGAGCCAGATTGGGGATTGGTAAAACAGTATTTGCCGTTGTTAAAATCCATTGTAAATAAAGTCTTGATGAATACCCCACCAACTATTGATCGGGAAAGTTTTTATACATTAGGACTCTTAGGGCTCATTTCTGCATCAAAAACATTTAATAAAACATCCTGTAATGCTTTTGGTAGGTATGCGGCTATAAAAATTCGTGGGGCTTTATTGGACGAATTTAGACATTTGGATTGGCTTACAAGAGGCTTGCGCAAAAAAATAAGAATTTTTAAGCAAAAAGTAGAGGTATTGCAACAGAATTTAGGACGTCCTCCATTGGATGAAGAAATTTGCAATTACCTACATCTTTCCAAAAAGGAGGTTGAAAAATTAAAACCTTTACTAAAACCACAACTTTTTATTCCCATCGAACCTGTTAGTGATTCTTTGGAGCTTAAACAAGAGCAGAAATCTTTTCGTTTGTCTGAAAAATTAGCGGATGTAAACCAATGTACAAGTCGTGAAATTTGTGAACGTAATGAGATCAAAGCATTGTTGATAACTTATTTGAAAGAAATGCCAAAATTAGTTCAGCAAGTCTTTGCATTGCATTATGTCGAAGGGTTGTTTTTTACAGAAATTGCAAGAATTTTCAATTTAAGTGAATCTAGAATTTGCCAATTGCATACAGAAACGCTTCTTAAATTACGGCGAAAACTTCAAAAACAGTTGTAAGATAAATTGTAAAACTCACTATTTTCTTTGTTTTTTAGGTCCACAAAATGTCTAAAAAATCTTCACTTTTTGCTGATGTAAGAATTTTTTGACCACATAAAGTTGTTTAAGAATAAAAATATCCGCAAATAAAACCTGCTAGTTCAAATGATTGGGAAAGACAAAAATTATTCGATACTTTGCTTAAAAACTATTACTTAAAAAACCTGCCCTTGAAGAAGCAGGTTTAATGTTTTATAAAGCTATGAATACAAAGGATTACGCTTTCTGGATCAGCTTATCGTGATCTTTATTGGGAAGAAGGAGCTGGATGATTGCGTTATCCTCATGGGCAATGAGCTCCAATTTACCATTCCATTTAGCGACGATATCTTGGAATTTAGGAAAGCTAATGCCGAGTTCGACTTCGTCACCCAATTTCTGATCCTCGATAAACATCCCCTTAAGAGCTTTTGCGGAAAAACCACCATTGGCAGGCTGCAAGAGGATTTGGGTATTGCCGAGCGGATCGTTGCCGATAAAGATCACGATAGTGTTGCAATTGTTCGGTAAAGCATGCCGGCAAGTATTGAGTAGGTTATTGATAATTCGGCGCAACAGTACCGCATCTACACGTGCAAAAACCGTCTCTTTCGCTTGCAATTGAATTTCTAGATTTTTATTCAAAATCGTTTGTTTTTCGATGCAGCTGAGGACGCATTGGTTCAGGTCTTCGAGTCTTAATTGTGACTGATCTTTTAAACCACCGACAATAAAGTCATTGATGTAATTTTCCATTTCTGATATAACATTTTGGTGAAGCTGACATTCCTTTTCATCGAATTCATTTAATTTTTTTTGAGAACTTAATAAATGCAATGCCATCAACGGGGACATCAAGTCATGTGATAAGCTCCGTGCCATATTGTAGCGCTCGCGGTACTTTTCTTGTTCTTTTTCTTGTTGTAACATGTGCAAATTAGAATGAATCAAAAGTAAAACCGCTAAAAATCCTAACAAATAG
>CAZIZB010000083.1:0-3941 GCA_964543635.1 uncultured Opitutales bacterium
CTTACAACTCGCAGAAAGTGTCGATAAACGAACAAGGAATTTGAAAATTTTCCTGGAGTAAGTTAAGGATATTTTGCACCCCAAAGCATTCGGTTGCATAATGACCACAAACAAAAACATTAAGAGAATACAGCTGTGCAAAGCTTACTGCGGAATAACGAAGTTCGCCTGTAATCAAGGTATCTATCGAATGATTAAGCGCATCTGTGAGGATTTCCATACCGCCACTTCCACTTACGATACCGATACGACTAGGCTTTTTAGGTCCAAACTTTAAAGTGTGAAGTGAATACGGGAAAAGCGTTTGCAAGCGTTCTTCAAGGGAAATTGTCTCTTGTGGTTCGCTACAAATAAGTCCACAAGCTTGATCTTTATAATGGGCAAAATGACCTTCTGGAGTAAGGTCTAAATGCTTGGCAATCGTTGCATTATGACTCCATTGCGGGTGAACATCCAAGGGAAGATGCATGCTATAAATCGCCAAATTAGCCTCCATTGCTTTTTTATAAAGCTCATAAAGTGGACCAACGATCGGTTGTACCCCATTCCAAAGCAAACCATGATGGACAATTAATAACTGAGCCTGTTTTTCAATAGCTTTTTCAATGCTGATGCGGCTAGCATCTACAGCACCTACAATTTTATGAACAGTACCGTTATTTGCTAGCTGAAGGCCATTGAAAGCATTCGGGAAATCTTGAATGTTGCTAACCTGGAAAGTCGTTTCAAGAAATTCAATAATTTTGCCGAGATCCATATTATTCTACCGTTACAGATTTAGCTAAATTACGCGGCTTATCGACATCGCACTTACGTTCCAAAGCTACATAATACGCAAATAATTGCAATGGAATAGCTGTAAGAATCGGTAAAATGGCTTCATGAACTCTAGGCAATAGGACAAGATCATCATACGCTTTTTCAGGAATCTCCATACCTTCTACGCCTAAGGCAATAACGCTACCTTTGCGCGCCTTTACCTCCATCATACTGCTGATATTTTTTTGCAACATCATTGGATCTGAAGCAAGAACGATCGTTGGCAAGGTCTCATCAATCAAAGCAATAGGCCCATGTTTCAATTCTCCAGAAGGATAAGCTTCGGCATGCACATAAGAAATTTCCTTCAATTTAAGCGCACCTTCTTGAGCAATCGGACAAAGCGATTGACGTCCTAAGAAGAAACAATGCTGATAATGGGCATATTTTTGAGCAATTGCCTTCATAATAGGATCGCATTGTTCCAATAACTTACGTGTTAACTCTGGGAGATCTTTTAAAGCTTGGACAAAATCACAACCTTCCGAAAAGCTCATGTCGCGCATACGACCTAAATACAATGCCAACATAGCCAAAACGCAAATTTGCCCCGTAAAAGCTTTTGTTGAAGCGACACCAATTTCCGGCCCGGAACGTTGATAAACACCGCCATCTGATTCACGCGCAATTGTTGAACCTACAACATTTGTGATGGCCAATGTGCGAAAACCTTTACGACGTGCTTCATGAAGCGCACCTAAAGTATCCAAAGTCTCCCCTGATTGGCTTACAACAAAAACAAGCGTATTTTTATCTAAAGGAGCATTGCGATAACGAAACTCCGAAGCACATTCAACCTCTACAGGGATACGCGCATATTTTTCAATTAAATACTCTCCAACTTTACAAGCATAAGAGGCCGTACCACAACCGAGCAGTAAAATACGATCGACTTGCCGTAATTCTTGTGGCGACATTTGCAAACCGCCTAAATGCGTTGAACTTCCATCTTTTGAAAAGCGTCCCAACAAGGTATTTTCGAGGGCAATCGCCTGCTCAAAAATTTCCTTTTGCATATAGTGCTTATAGTCACCAAGATCTGAAAAATTGGTATCCCAATCAATCGTTTCAATTTTTGGATTAAGAGCAGCTTTATTCAGGTCCATAACCGAGAAGTTTTGCCCCTGAATATGCACCATCTCATTATCCGACAAGAAAACAACATCTTTGGTATGTCCACCAAAAGCACTTACGTCGCTGGCCAAAAAAAGACCATCTTCATGAACTCCTAAAATAAGTGGAGAACTTTTACGAGCACCGATAAGTTCGTTGGGACAATCACAACATAGAACGGCGATTCCATACGTTCCTTGAAGCTCCAACAAGCTTATACGTACACTTTCTTCAAAACGTTGCGAAGTAGGTAAATCCGCCAGACTTTTATAGTGAAAAGCAATCAAATTGGCTAAAACTTCTGTATCGGTATCGGAGTAGAAATGGATACCTTTTTCGCTTAAAAAATGCTTAATGGTTGCACAATTTTCAATAACGCCATTATGAACTAAAATAATCTTTCCGTCATCACTACTATGCGGGTGTGCATTTTGCTCCGTAACACCTCCATGTGTGGCCCAACGAGTATGGCCAATACCCACATTTCCAGAGACGTTCATAGATGCTAATTTTTGTGCTAAATTTTCTACACGTCCTACAGATTTTATAAGAGAAAAAGGATGCTGTTCATCACCAATCGCTAAGCCTACAGAATCGTAGCCTCTATATTCTAAACATTTGAGGCCTTTGATTAAAACTTGCAAAGCGTCCGATTTTCCTATATAACTAATTATACCACACATTTATTACAACAATGAACGAAAAACTTATTAGATCAAGGTTAAAATTATGAGTCGTTTAAAATCGAATGTTTGCTGCATTATCATGGGCGGAGGCCGCGGAACTCGTTTAGCTCCCCTCACACAAGTGCGTTGCAAACCTGCTGTCCCCTTGGGGGGCAAATATCGCTTAGTCGATATCCCGATTAGTAACTGCCTCAATTCTGGCTATAATCAAATTTATTTATTAACCCAATACAACACGGAATCCCTCCACAGGCATATCCAAGAAAGTTATCGTTTCGATTATTTTTCTGGCGGATTTGTAGAAATTTTGTCTGCGGAACAAACGCAAGTCAGCGAAGATTGGTATCGTGGAACAGCGGATGCAGTACGGCAAAACTTAATCCATATCCCTCTAAAAGACGAACAAACAGTCGTTATCCTTTCTGGAGATCAATTGTATCGGATGGATCTCAATGCATTTGTAAAACAACACCTTGAGACGGGAGCAGATATTACGATCGCCGCAAAAGCAATGCCGTCACACCTAGCTTACCAATTTGGTATTATGGAAGTGGCTTCGGATTGGCAAATCAAACGTTTTGTTGAAAAGCCCAATGACCCAGAAATCTTAAAATCGCTTTATTTGTGTGACCATTTGCGTGCCCAAGTAAAAGATACCAGTGATCAAGCTTATTGTATGGCGTCTATGGGAATTTACGCCTTTAAAGCTGGCGTATTGAAGGAATGTTTATGTTCCGAACATCACGATTTTGGTAAAGATATTATCCCAGGAGCGCTTAATCGTTACAAATTATGCGGGTATCTATTTGATGATTATTGGGAAGATATCGGTACCATTGCTTCCTTCTTTGAAGCCAATTTGATGCTTACGGATTCCTTACCTAAGTTCGATTTTTATAATGAAATAGCTCCGATTTATTCCAATCCAAGGAATTTAGCAGCATCTAAGCTTAATAGCTGTACGGTAGATCACTCCATTGTTGCGGAAGGTTGTATCGTAACGCGTACCCAACTTAATCGTTGTATCATTGGTATTCGATCGATTATCCGCGGTGGTTCTCAACTTGAAAATGTTTACATGATGGGGGCTGATCGCTACGAAACCTTAGATCGTATGGCTGAAAATGACGCTCAAAATATTCCAAACTTAGGCATTGGAAAGAATTGTTACATTCGAAATGCTATTTTAGATCGTAATGTTCGCATTGGAAATAACGTCCGCTTGTCCCCAGAAGGCAAACCGGAAGGGTTCCAACAAGGCCCAATTTTTGTCCGAGACGGCATTCTTTGCGTTGCTAAAGATGGTGTCATTCCAGATAATAC
>CAZIZB010000084.1:0-3860 GCA_964543635.1 uncultured Opitutales bacterium
AAAACTTTCCTCCCTAACAAACCTCAAAATAAGGCGCTAGCGGCGGCTCCAACGGCTGTAACAGGACCTGAATTGGAGAGGTTATCAACAGCTTTTTCGACTTTATCAAGAGCTGATTCTGCCTTCTTATAGAGACCATCCTCGGAAATAATACGTCCTAAAGTGCTCTTTTCGTTATTCAATTTCTCAGAAAAATCTTCGATGTTTTTCATGATGTTTTCGAAGGATTGTGCTATCTCTGGATCTGAAATAAGTTTTCCAATCAAACCTTTACTGGCTTTAATGTCGTCAAACAATGCATCCACCTTATTGGCAGCTGCTTTAATCGATTGCATCGTTTCAACAAACTCCGTATAGGCTTGATCTTCAGTCATGAGACGCCCTAAAGTACCTTTACCTGCTGCAAGGCCTGCCAACAATTGATCAAGACGATCACCGATATTACTAAATTTTTGCACAACAACCGAAACATCATTGGCTTGTTTCGTATTCAAAAACGCAGACTCTTGAACTGGTTTAGTAGAATCTCCTGGCACAATAGAAACATAGTTGGCACCTAGCAATCCTGCCATCAAAATCGTAGCAGTAGAATCTTCGGGTATAGCATACTTTTTTTCAATACTGAGAACAGCAACCGCCAAATCTTTATTAAGATAGGTTTGCACAACACTACCCACACGGACACCCGCCACACGAACATCGTCCCCAACTTGCAACTGTTTTAAGTCTGTAAACAAAGCTTTTATATGATAACTATCGTGTCTCGCTACCGATAAGCGCGTGAGCGATGAGTATACGATGTACATTAAGAAAAAACCAAAAAAGGTAAATAAAGCAACACGGATACTGTCAGAATATTTTATTTTCATGATAATAACGAAATAAATTGTGGATGTTGAATGTTAATGGTAGGATTTAAAAAGTTTTGAACAAATGGATTTTGAGACTTTAACAAAGATTTCGGAGTATAAATTTCCTTCAAACTCCCGTCTTGGAGCACACCGATGTGGTTACCAATGGAACGAGCAAGTGTAATATCGTGAGAAACTGCCAAAGTCGTAATTCCAAGCTTCTTATTGACATAACCAATAATCTCGATGATAGAAGCTGCCGTGATGGGATCTAATTCCGAAGTAGGTTCATCAAATAAGAGAATATCAGGCTCCATCAATAAACCACGCGCTAAAGCTACACGCTTTTTCATACCACCCGATAAACTCGAAGGCATTAAATCAGCCGTATTATTAAGCCCCAACAAATCTAGCACCTTGGCAATACGCTTACCAATTTCTGCTTCATCATAAAGTGCATGTTCTCTAAAATAAAGAGCTAAATTATCGAAAACAGTCATGGAATTGAAGAGCGCACCTGCCTGAAAGACCAAACCAATAACAAAGCGATTTTCTTTCTTAACCTGGTGTAAAGGGATTCCATTAATCGTAATGTTTCCAGACGATAGCGAGTCTAAACCTGCTAACAACTTTAAAAACACACTTTTACCGGTACCACTAGGCCCCATAAGGACGAAAATCTCACCTGCTTCAACGCTTAAATTAAGATCTTTGAGAACTTCATGCGCTCCAAATTGCTTACAAACATGAGCAACTTCGATAGAAACCGCCGACTTTTTTAAATGATTTTTTTCGAAAAGTGTCATGATGTTATAGAAGAACTTTAGTTACAAAATAATCCAAGGTTAAAATAGCCACCATCGTTTGCACCAACGTACTTGTTACGGAAGCTCCAATTTCTCGGGGACCACCTTGGGTTCTCATCCCAATAGAACAACTCATCAAAATAATCGTTAACGCAAAAATTTCCGATTTCACAAGCCCATCGGTAATACTGTCAATGTCCACATACTGCTTTAAACTGCGCCAATAAATTCCTCCGTCGATTGAAATAACATCCACCGTTTTTACCACAAACCAACCCCCAATCCAGCCAAGAACATTAGAAAACATGGTTAAGAATGGCATCATCAGTAAGCCACCAACAATGCGAGGCATGACCAAAAGACGCACCGGCGATAGATTCATCGTACGCAAGGCATCTATTTCTTGGTAAACAGACATCGAGGCTAACTCTGCGGTGATTGCAGATCCTACACGTCCTGTTAGTAAAAACGCCGTCATTAAAGGCCCTAATTCGCGGCACATCGAAAGTCCAACAATGCTTCCCAAAAATGTTTGAGCTCCCGGTAGTTTACTTAAGCTATAACCTGTTTGCAAGGCCAAAATACCACCGATAAACAAACTTAAAATGCCAACAATTGGAAAGGTTTTATAGCCCATATTACAGCTATGATCCAAACAGCGCGAAAGTTGGCGTGGCAAATATCGCAATTCCTTCAAGGAATGCCAAAACAAGCTAAATGCATAATGCCAATCTTTTAATATCTTCATAATACTTTCAAATCTTTCTTTGGTCTATCCTTTTTCTTTAACGTAATCCAAAAGATACGAAAAGATTTTTCTTCTTTTATTCTCTTATATTCCAATAATCCTTTCAATAAAGAAAAATACTTTTCTTGTGGTTTATTCTTATATTCTAGAAAAATAGAATACTTCAAATGTTGCCCTAAAGGATCTTGTTTTTCGTAAAAAAGCTTAAAAAGAAAACTTTGACGAATCGTATTTCCGTCTTTTTCGTAACGATACAAGCTAAATAATGGCGTATAAATCTCTCTTATCATCTTATTATTCGGAAAGAACACTTCGAAAGGACTCAAGGCTTGTACCTGTTCGTGCCCTTTACCATTGTTCCAATAACTATAGAACGGCCAAAAATGAGTTTTATTTCCTAAAAATTCACCCGTTTGTGCATTTTTTTGTTCTTGATGCCAAAATAAAAAGTATAAAAACTGCTCTTGATGAATCGCTACTGATTGTTCAATCCAATTCTGTTGCTTGATAAATGGCCATAAAAACCATTCTTTATTAGATTTATGCGCTTTATTTTCTGAATAGGTATGAAATGGAGCCCAACGATTGATTAAACGTGTATCCCCTTTACCTTGGACCCATAAAGGCCATAAAATACGATGCTCTTCATAATGAGGATGCTTTTCCCAGCGATGTCCCCATATGGGCCAAATAATCGATAAGTCTTTTACATTTGCAGTTTTTTCATAAGCGTAAAGCGGCAAAAATCCAGTCTTTAAGCTTTTTTCAGGCTTCCAATATTGGTGTCGATAAAATAGAGGCCATATCGCATAACGCTCGTCATAAGCATTTTCTTTATAAAAATGTCCTCCCAAAGGCCATAAAGCAAAACCTTGACTATCACCTTTGCGAACCGTAACAAAGGGCCAAGGAGCCCAATAATTCACTTGTTCTCCCTTATATGTTTTAACCCATAAAGGCCATAAAAACCAATCCGATCGATCTTTACCTAAAAAGTTTTTAACGGCTCCACCTAAAGGCCATACAGCTGCGTAATCACTTTCAACCCCATAACCTTTCCTAAAAAAAACAAAAGGCAAAAACTGACCTTCCTGATACTGTTTTTCAGAAGAAAAACGCCAATCATAATTGAACAATCCAAAAAAATTACTCCAACAAATACGTTCTTTTTCTCGATAATCTCGACCAAAAGGATATAAAAAATAATTTTCAGTTTGTTCTTCTTCTCCTACAGGTTTATACTGAGCACCAAACGGCCTTAAAAATTGTACCATTTCGGCATTATTTGATTTTTTTTCAACAATAGGATAGAAATAATTTTTACTTTGTCCTTCAGATTTATTTGCCAATACATACCCAACAGATATCCCCAAACCATAAAAAAGGATCCTGCTTTTTTTTAAGAAGAACATTCATAAACTATACCTCATGAAAAACTTAGGGTCAAGCATTATT
>CAZIZB010000085.1:0-3827 GCA_964543635.1 uncultured Opitutales bacterium
AATTAAAAACACTTGCAAAGTTATTCAAAAAGTTATAAACTAGAATAAAGTAGGATAACTTATGAAAATTGAAGAAAAAAAATTAGAAGAAAAGTGTATCGTTAAGGAGAAAAAGTGCTCTTGCGAAAAGTCTTGTGAAAAGAAGGCTTGTAAAGGCAAAGGTAAAGCTAAGTGTAGTTGTAAGAAAAAGGCAACGACGAGTGTGCAAGTTTCTTACGATGTAGGATGGGGAAACACTTTGTTTATCCGTGGGGAAGGTTGCGGACTTAATTGGGATAAAGGCATTCCTTTAAAGTACGATGAAAAGAAGGCGTATTGGTATTGGGAGTGTAAGGCTGAAAAACCAATTGAATTTAAGTTGTTAATTAACGATGAAACTTGGTCTGAAGGCGATAACTTTGTGTTAAATCCTGGAAAGACTAAAAAAATAAAACCCTCATTTTTGTAAAAGATGCTGCAGGCGGACGCTAAGTTTTTGTGTCATCGTAAGGGTTGCTCTCAGTCCGCCATACAGCACGAGAAGATATCTCTCCTCCATGTAATATCGTGATTTATTTTTCCGAATAAGTCAATAATTATTCACGAAAAAAAACACGATCCGTGTATTGTTTTGCTAAAGTCAGTAATTTTGGGATTCGTTCCGTTTCTTGCGTCAACTCTGAAGCTGAAAGCGGCGGATTATAACGACAACGTTGTAGATACCATGCGGTATCCTTTGATAATCGTTTACCTAAATCCTTTATGACTTCTTCATTCACAAATTCCCAAGCAAGTGTCGTTCGAAATTCGTAAGCAGACGGATTACGTTCTCGTAAAAGTTGTATCGATTGTTCAACTTGATTACGGATATTCCCCTTACAAACTTCTGAATAACGCTCTAAGGACGTCTTTAAATCCATTGCAAAATAATCAACTAAATCATTAAGCGATTGGATTTGTTCCGGATGGCTACCATTTGTATCCACTTTGACTTTGAAGCCCAATTTTTTGAAGATATTGACTAAAAAGTTCAAAGTTTCCGGATATAGCGTAGGTTCACCACCGGAAATACAGACAGCAGTAATAAGGTTTTTAGCTTCTACAAGATAATCAACGATTTCATTTAAAGCCCAGCCTTCACTTTCAATCGTAGTTGCCAAATTTGCATTGTGGCAATAAGGGCAGTGGAAGTTGCAGCCTGCCATGAAGACAACACTGCAAACTTCACCGGGATAATCTACGAGTGAATGCTTTAAGAACCCATACTTACGCATTGTTTAATCGCTTCTGTATCATAGATAATTTGCGCATCTGG
Source organism: uncultured Opitutales bacterium (assembly GCA_964543635.1). Lineage (GTDB taxonomy): Bacteria > Verrucomicrobiota > Verrucomicrobiia > Opitutales > UBA9783 > JBKSMP01. Next base: position 1,295 of record CAZIZB010000085.1, read on the forward strand.
GTTAAAAACGACCAATGCAGGCAAATTACGAACTTGATATTTCTTAGCTAAATCAAAACCCGCTTCTTCAGAGGTATTAACCCACTGCCCATCAAAGTTTTGTTCTTTTAGGAACGCTTTCATGGGTTGACATTTTACGCATGTATTACTGAAGAAAAACAAGGTGTTTTGATCAGCCGCACGTGTTTCAGGCTCAATGGAAACGTCATGATCGCATTTTTTTGCTTCACAGGAACCGCACAAATGAGACTGTTCCGGTTTGTAAGTAACGCGATCTTTGAATTCTTCCTTTTTACCTTTGTTCCAGAAACCAACAGCACGATAATAGCCTGTAATGCGACTATAAATTTCCATTTCACTACCACAATGCGGACAAAATTCCTGCTTTCCGGCAAAACGTCCATGATTTTCGCAAACAGAGAATGTTGGCGAAATAGAAACGTAAGGAATGCGGAAGTTATTTACAATTTGCTGGATAAGTGTACGGCACGATTGAGCATCCGGCAAGGATTCACCCAAAAATACGTGAAATACAGTACCACCGGTATACTTCGTTTGAAAACCTTCTTGTAGTTTGAGCGCTTCAAAAACATTTTCCGTATAACTGACCGGCAAATTACTGGAATTGGTGTAATAAGGATCGTCAGTACCGGATTGGATAATATCGTCAAACTTTTCGTGGTCGATCTTAGCCAAACGATACGAAGTTCCTTCAGCAGGTGTTGCTTCAAGATTATACAAGTTACCTGTTTCTTCCTGATAATTTGCGAGACGCTCGCGCATATGCAGCAGAACTTTTTCTGTAAAGGCATAACCTTCTTCGGATGCAATCGACTTCTTGAGGAAGTTTAAGCAACATTCGTGCATTCCAACCAAACCGATTGTTGAGAAGTGGTTATCGAAACTACGCAAATAACGTTTGGTGTATGGATACAAGCCTTGTTGCATTAGATGTTGAATGGTCTTGCGCTTGCATTCCAAAGAATCTTTGGCCAAATCCATCAATTTATCTAAGCGCGCAAAGAAATCATCTTCGTCTTTACTCAAATAACCAATACGCGGCATATTGATGGTTACAACCCCAATGGAGCCTGTGAATTCATCTGCTCCAAATAATCCACCACCGCGTCGACGTAATTCACGCTTATCCAGCTGCAATCGGCAACACATACTGCGAACATCCGAAGGATTTAGGTCAGAATTGATGAAGTTTTGGAAGTAAGGTGTTCCATATTTTGCAGTCATTTGGAACAATAATTCCGCATTTTCACTCTCCCAATTGAAATCCCGTGTAATATTATAAGTTGGAATCGGATAAGCAAAACCACGACCGTTTGCATCACCTTCAAGCATCACCTCCAAGAAGGCACGATTAATAAGATCCATCTCTGCCTGACAATCTTTATAGCAAAAATCACATTCCTTACCACCAATAATGGCTGGTTTATTCGCCAAATCTTCTGGACAAACCCAATCGAGCGTTATGTTTGTAAACGGCGGTTGAGTTCCCCAACGGGAAGGTGTATTTAAGCTATAAATAAAGCTTTGTATATGCTGTTTTACTTCTTTAAAGGATAAATTCTCATTCTTAACAAAAGGAGCCAAATAAGTATCAAAACTAGAAAACGCTTGTGCACCGGCCCACTCATTTTGCATTGTGCCCAAGAAATTAATCATATGCCAAATGGCTGTCGAAAAATGTTTAGCAGGTTTAGAATTGATTTTTCCGCGTACACCGCCGAAACCAAGTTCCAAAAGCTGTCGTAAGCTCCATCCTGCACAATACCCCGAAAACATCGATAAATCATGCAAATGGAAATCCCCGTTTTTATGAGCATCCGCAATGGCTTCACTGTAAATATGATGCAGCCAATAGTTTGCTGTAATCGCACCCGCATTATGAAGAATAAGTCCTCCCAACGAGTAATTAATACTGCTGTTTTCATTAACGCGCCAGTCGGTTTGACTCAAGTAACCTTCCATTGTCTTTTCAATATCCAATACAAGTGCCTTGCCTTCACGTAAACGATGTCGCTGATTACGATACAAAATATACGCTTTTGCAACGTCCGCAAACCCTTCTTGCATCAATACATTTTCAACCGTATCCTGAATTTCCTCAATGGCCGGAATCGTTCTTTCGTGATAACGTGCCGCTAAGTTTTCAACGATTTGATCTGTTAAGCGCTGTACCACTCCACCACATGGCTCACCTTCTGTGGCCAAAAAGGCTTTGTGTACGGCATTAAAGATACGTTCTTCCCGGAATGGGACGATCGTACCATCTCTTTTTATTATTTTCTTTATTGCCATAATTTTTTCCTGTTTTTTACCTCAATTGCAAATAAGCACCAAAACGACTTACAGACACAATTCAGGCAACACTTCTATCATCTTAAAGCAGACTTACACCGTCAAGTGGTTTTATTTGTTTTTTTATTTCTTTTATTTATTTAGCTTTTGGGAACTTTGCATTCTTTTTTTAAGCTGATTTTTTGCAAGGTGAAATAGGTGTAGTTTGTCAAGGTCTTTT
>CAZIZB010000086.1:0-3772 GCA_964543635.1 uncultured Opitutales bacterium
AAGTGATTATTCCGAAGAACAGGTAATGGAGTTTTTAAAATCCGTGTATGCAGCTGGCCAAGAGCGGATTGCTAAAGGGAAACACTTGGTTGCAGACGATGCTTATCCGGACAAAGACGTTTTGGATAAAGCTGTAGATAAGTTTTTTGGAATGAGAGGGGAACAGGGAGAAGAAAATAGTAAGGCACCTCACAAGTGATTGTGAGGTGTTGTTTATATATGTTTTTTGAATGATTATTAACGGTTGTCACCTGTAGGAGATTGACGGAAGCCAGTTTTTTCTAATACATTAATGACATACCATCTATGAGAAGATTCATAACATTCTAATTTTTTAGCGGATTCTTGAGTAAGATTTTGGATATGTTCACTTAGTGCCTGAGTGAAGTCTATATCGCTTCTTAAAGAAAACTCTAGATCTTCAAGGCTTTGATTAAACTTTTCTCCTTTTAAGGCAAGTAATTCTTGCAGTATTTGTTGCATTTGACCTTGAATGGTTTTTATTTTTTCAAGGTTGGGTTGCCCACGTTTTAGACTAGCAAAATTGCATTGTTTTATTTTAGCTTTTATGTCTTCTAGAGTTGTTTTAGGATTTAAATTTTTAATAAAGCCACTAACAATAGAAATAGCTTCGAGGATTTGAGAGTGTTCTTCCTCTTGAGAACTATCTTCTAACGATTGATTAAGGGAGTTTACTATTTTTTCGAGTTCTTCTTGTTGAAATTTTAAGACTCTTGTAGGATTATGGCAAGTAATATCTGGATTTTTATAGATTTCTTTTGCTTTTTCAAGTAAGACTTTAGTTTTTGAAATAAGAACTGGATGAGATAAAGAAGCGATCTTTTCGTTGATAGTAGAAATAAGCTGAGTAATTTGTTCTTCATCTGATGAATTTGAGCATTGAGGCAACAAACTGGTTGCTTGTTCCAATAAGGTATTTAGTGTAGTACCTGCCTCTTGAATAGTTTTCGGAGTGGGAATATCTCTATCAAATGAACGTTCCCAACGACTAAATTGGCGATACATCATTCTAATTTCATTTTCTAAGGGACCGCCGTTGCCGCGAGTACGAGGTTTGCGGAAGCCAGTTTTTTCTAATACATTAATGACATACCATCTATGAGAAGATTCATAACATTCTAGTTTTTGTGCGGATTCTTTAGTTGGATTTTGGATATGTTCACTTAGTGCTTGAGTGAATCTTATATCACTTTTTAAAGAACGTTCCAATCTTTCGAGTTTTTGACAAGTACGTGCATTTTGTTCGTTTTTTATAGCAAGTTGTAGTTCAGGTAATACTTTGTTTAGTCGGTTGCGTACATCGGTTATTTGTTCGAGAGAGGGTGTTCCAGCTTTTAAGCTACTAAGATTGCAGGCTTGTATTTTATCTTGTATTTCCTCCAAAGATGATGTGTGGTTTAATTTTTGAATAAAATCATTGACGATAGAAATAGTTTTGAGGATTTGAGACTGTTCTTCCTCTTGAGGAGTGTCCTTTAGCATTTGATTAAGTGCACCTAGTATTTTTTCAAGTTCTTCTTTTTGCTCATTTATTGCAGTCAATTTGGGATTGCGGCAACAGATACGAGGTGGATTGTGATAAATTTTATTTGCTTTTTCAAGTAAGATTTCAGTTTTTGAAATAGGAACTGGATTGGGTAAAGAAGAGATTTGTTTGTTGATAGTAGAAATAAATTGATTAATTTGTTCTTCATCGGATTGATCTGAACATTGAGATGATAAGATATTAAGTGTTTCTAATAAAGTGTTTAAATAGGCACGGGCTTCTTCAATGGCTTCAAAAGTAGGAATGGATGATGTAAACCTACGTTCCCAACGACAAAATTGTCGGTCAATGCGACTAATCTCTGACGCTAAAGGTCCGCTAAATAAATCAACAGAAGCAAGTAAATAACTTACTAATATAATGCATTTCATTGGTTTCATTTTTTAATCCTTTTTAATACAAGTTAGTTCAGGACAAGTTATTAGAATGAAGAAAAATTATTGTCAATGGTTTTTATAAGAAAAAAACAACCCATTGCAAATATTGCGATGGGTTGTTAATGTTACTCGTATGTTTACAGTTAAGAATCTAAAAATCCTGTTTGTTTTAGTGCATTTTGAATATAATGTCTGTGAGAACTCGTATAATTTTTTAATTTATTGGCAGATTCTTGAGTAGGATTTTGAATATGATCACTTAGTGCCTGAGTGAAGTCTATATCGCTTCTTAAAGAAAACTCTAGATCTTCAAGGCTTTGATTAAACTTTTCTCCTTTTAAGAAAAGTAATTCTTGCAGTATTTGCTTCATACAGCTTTGAATGTTTTGAATTTTTTTAAGGCTTGGTTGTCCGCGTCTTAAACTAACAAAATTGCATTGATTAATCTTTGTTTTTATATCTTCTAGAGTTGTTCCAAACATATTTGTTGAGGTTAGTATTCCTACGCATAATAAGATGTTGTTTATTTTCATAATTGTTTCCTTTATTAAATTTATGGTTGAATGGCTTGATTTTCTTGAAGATCCCAATTGTTTGGTTTTTTACCGGTAATTTCTTTATAACACTCAATTGCAACTTTATGAGCCAACTGGATGCGTTTTGGCATGAAATTGATATTGGCTTTATCAATTGACTCATCATTATGGCCAAATCGAAAATAGAACTTGTCACTTTTATTTTCTGACTTAGATATTCGATAAACATTTTCAGATAAATCGTCTCCATTAAAAAAACTTTCATTATGTGGAATATATCCTTTTTTTGTTGCAATATCTTCTTGAAAAGTTGCTTGGGAAAGAAAAGCTTCATTTGGTATAAGGTTTATGTGGCTTGCATTTTCCCAGTTAGGAGTTCCTAAAATTGTAGCGATTTCTTCTGCTTTCATATCATTATCCCAAGTTATTAAATCTGTTACATCTCCGTAATAACAACGTAGAGGATATTTAAAACAATCTGCTTCTATTTTTGTGTGATTAGCGTATCTTTCTGGGTTACGTAAGAAATGGAACCAATGTAACATTTCATGAAATAATCCCATATCTAAAGGTGATATTTTTTCGTCAAAGGAATCAAAAGTTTTGCTTTCAGAATTCAATATTGATAACACAGGTGTTCCCTCAGTATCTTGAGGATCGAAGTAAATAGTGCCACGTCGACTAAAGGCCAACCCTTTATCTATTTCTATCACCAACATACAACACTTTTTTCTGTTCTCGATATTTTCTCCTGTAGGCTGGTCTATTCCTTGTTCGCAGCAATACTCGCCTTTTTCGTCAACACGAGTTGTTTCAATAATGAGGCGATACAATAAAACTCTACCGACAGGATCTGAAGCAATTTTTTCTAGTGTGTCTTCAAATATATTTTTTTGAGCATCTGTAAAACTTGAATCATACGCCATAATATTATCTAAAAACATATCTACGTACCAATATGTTATTTCTTTATCATCTAAATTTCGGGCGCCAGAAAATAGACCTGCTTCTTGTGTTGTAGGTTGCACGCCATTTTGGGGAAATACTAACTCATTTTTGGATTTTCCAAATTTTACGATAATATCCTTTGAGTTATCTTCAAATATTGCATCGTATTCAATATTCGACCCTTTAGGCATTATTAAAGTGTCAAAATCCAATTTAGTCTCAGCCGAAAGGGAGCATGTAAGTTGAGCTAGGCCTGCGGCAAGAAGGCAAGATTTAAAGATAGGTATTTTAATAGTCATAATTTTCCTTAGTTTAAGATTAATAGATTTGTAGGACAAGTAGAA
>CAZIZB010000087.1:0-3762 GCA_964543635.1 uncultured Opitutales bacterium
TTCCAAGATGAGCGTTTTTCAACCCAATCTGCTGAAGGTCTAATGGGCTTTTCTGTGAAAAAAACTGCTCAAAAAACAAAAAAAGCAAAGCAAAAAGGTATTATTGATGCCCAAGCAGCCGCAATTATTTTGCAAGATTTTCTAGATGGTAGGGTGTGATTATATTAAAAAGTTGTTCTTTGGATTTTGCTTTATTTAAATACAATCAAAAAGTGAATAAGGGAAGCTAATAGCTTCCCTTTGGATAATCCATGAAGTTTGCTTATTTTTGCGTACGACGTGTTACTCTTATTTGACGCGTTATTTTTTCTGGTGTATCTTTACCATGAACATGGTAAGTCAATAATTGTCCTTTAGTTTTTTGACCCTCAAACTCGAAGAAAATTTCTTGAGATTCGTGAGAACCGTGTTGATAAGGGGTTCCTGATATTTCGACATTATTCTCTTTAACAAAGCCAATCCAATCTTTTTCCGACTCAAAATCGATAGTAATTACTTCTAGTTCATCAAAATCCTTTTCCATATCTTTTCCGAATTTTGCATCCAAATCCTTTATGGTTATAGGTGTGGGTGCTTGCTTCATTTGTTTTTGGGATGGTTGTGTTGGGATCTCTTGAGTGAAGCGAGCTGCCTTTCGACCATGTTGGGGGGCTTGTTTTTGTTGTTTAACTTTCTTTCCTTTGCTATTTAGTTTCTTTTTGGAAACTTGTTTTTGCTTACTTTCTTTTTGAGTATAAGATTCTTCTTGTGTGTTTTCCTTTGAAGAGATTTCAAGCCAAGACGTAGTTTGTTTTATGTCATTAATTTCTTTCAATATGAGTGGAATATCCTTTTTGGTTGAGTTCCATGCATAAATGGGATCTGTGTATAATGAAGCTAGATTCATCATATCCGTATAAAGGTTTATGTGTGTTTGTAAGATCTTTTTTGTACATGTAAGCATATTCAATTTGTCGAAATCTATATCTTCGAGGTTGATTTCATTAAAAGCTGTTTGTAATTCCATCATACATTCTATAAAAGTATTGCTTAAGTATAAATGGTTTTGTAGTAAGAAAACTTCTTGTTTTTCTTGGTATTGTTTAAAAAATTGTTCCCAGATATTTAGTAGCTCTATTGGGTTTTCTGTAAAATGTTCTTGTTTTAATGGTTTGGAGAATTCCATGGAAACCTTTTGGCACAAGAGATCTATTTCTTCTTGGAATAATGGATTTTGAGTGTATAAATTTTTTTTGTTTTTATTTATCCATTCGAAAAATTTTTTTTGTTCTTGTTCTGAAATAATGTTTTTTTCTAAAAGATTATTCCAAATGTTGCACAAAAATTGTGTTGGTTTAGAGTTAAAGGTATCGGCAAACATTTGTAGGGTGTTTTCTGCACCGATTTCTTTTAAACCTTCTAGTAGGTTTGATATAAAAAGGTCGTACGATCGCAAGTAGGCTTTTGAGATAAATTTAGAGCTATTATCTTTCAATAAGATATTTACTATATCCTTGATGCATTCAATTATTTCAGTGTTTTCAGCCTTTTTTATGAGATTGATGATTGAATTGATAGAATTTTTATTCAAGTTCATAAGAATAAGCTCTTGTGTTTCAATAAATGTGTCTATTGCGAAAATGCTTTCAAATCCATCTATTAGCTGAAAAAAATAATACTTTAAGTAGGGTAAAAAAAGTCTAAAACAATAGTGTGTGTCACTCGAAGTTAATGATTTGAAATTTTCAATAAAATTTTTACGCCAAGCTTTACAGTACTCAATTATATGTTTATTTGGAATAGCCTGAATGTTTGTAATTGTATAACCTTTTTGCTGATTCTGTTGTTTATTACGGATTTCTTTTGGCAGATTCTCATATTCTTGTTTTATTGCTTGTGTGTTTGGAAGTGCGTTAAAACCTTGCATCAATTTGTCAACAGAAGGTGGTATCTTTATTTTAGAGGAAATTTGTAAGATCTCTTGTTGCTTTTCTTGAGGTAAGTGCAAGGTTCCTGGATTTGGTTTACTGCCAAATAAAGAGGTGCCTATAAGTGTTGTTGTTAATAATAATGATTTAGTTTTAGATTTAATAGAGTTCCTGCAAAAGTCGGGAACAAGGATAAAATGGAGGTGTAGTGGGGAATTTTGGAAAAGTCAAAATCAGATTTTTCCTGGAATTTACTGACTTTTTAAAAATTGTCCAAAAACAATTTCCCATAAAAATTTTTACACTTTGGACTTTTGCAGGACGTCTAATTTAATAAGTTAATATTATAAAAACCGATCTGGATAAGTTTAGATGGTGAAAAACACTGAACAAGTTTAAAAAAGTTGTTCCAAGGGATCGCCCTTGAGCGAGCAGGAATGAGTCATCCCTGCACCCGACGGACTTCTGCTTGTTGTTGAATTTCAAGCGAATGGCTTTCAAATTAACAAGTCGCAGGGGTTGTTAAGTTTTGGTGGCGGTTTTGATGATTTGAATAAAACCTACGCAAAGAAAAATAATATTTGTATGTTTTTTACCAGACATTATTGAAAGGATTCCTTCTGATTGGTAGAATGATATTTTTAAATGAAAAAGTAATGAGAAAACTATTTTATCGCTCGATTGCTAAGATGGTTACTGTTCTTAGCTTAACCCCTCTTGTACAGGCTGCACAGTTTCATTTGCCGCCTGGGACGCCGGGACTACAAACAGATTCTGTGCAAAAAAATGTTAACGGCCATTTGGTTGATTGTATAGATGTGATTGTTCCAAATACTGCTTATCATCTATATTTTCCTACTGATGGTTCTCAACCAACAACAGCTGAGGCAGGGCAATATTCTGGAGCTAGATTTGTTGGCCAACATAATGACGACTTAGTAACCGATTGGTGGGTGCGAGTGTTTGGTGGAAATATGGCAGTAAATCAAATTCACAATGGTATGTATGACCGCTTGATGGCCCCTCGAATGGGGTTTAAGATTAACGGTCACAATTCGCACATTATTCGTGTAGATACCAGAAATATTCCTGCAGGTTTTGAACAACGATTTTGGCAGACGTTTCGCCAAATTGCAGCAGATCCGGTAGGACGCGTTCTTCTTTACAGACTACTGATTGAAATTAGGCGGATGAATGATGATAAAAGTGGATGTTACGAGGGAAATTTTGCTTTTATTAATACACGAAATTCTTTGCGCAGTATAGAAATTCGGAATACAAATGATGGTTTTGAATTTGTTTATGCTGAGCATTCTATACTTTTTAATTTAAACGATAAGCCAAAACTAACATTACATGTTGATTATATTAAAAGTGGTATAGTTAGTAAGGCAGAAGAAAGACCCAATGACGTAGCTTTATTTCATGAAATGCTTCATTGGTTTCATTTTTTAAGAAACATACCGAGAGTTGTAGAAAATATGCGAGAAACAGCAGCTGCATTTAAGTACACAATGCGTTGTTACTACGGTGATCAGAGTGAATTATGTATTTGGGGAGCAAATTGTAATGCAGAAGAGATTGCTACTATTTTGGGTGCTCCGGATTATAATAAAGAAATCAACTGCGGTTTTCCCTCCTCCGTTCCAAAGATTTTCTTAAAATATAATCCAGCTTCGGGTCTAACAATGTTTTCATAATCCTTCCTTTATGTCTTAAAGTCTATCTGCCTGCTTTCCCTTTTCAATGATTTTCTTCAAAAGTTTTATTTTTGCCAAAAATCAGTTTGTGTTTTCTACCGTTATTAACTGTTTTAAACTCCAAAAAACCCAGGAACTGCAATTCTCAATTATTT
>CAZIZB010000088.1:0-3757 GCA_964543635.1 uncultured Opitutales bacterium
AATCTTGGTGGTAAAAACAAAAGAACCTGGCGAGACCTACTCTCCCAACGGATTACCCGTCAGTACCATCGGCAGCAAAGGGCTTAACGAGCGTGTTCGGAATGGTAACGTGTGTTTCCCCTATGCTTATCCTCACCAGGCATAAATCCTCAAATCATCTATCTCTTTATATCACTCCAACAAACAAAAGAATATCGTCTACTCCACTCCAATAAAAACTCCTAACTTCTTAGAACATAAATTCGCTCAGGCCATTAGTAATAGTTAGCTCAATACATTACTGCACTTACACTCCTATCCTATCAAACCGGTCGTCTCCCGGTGCCTTTACAACTTTTCAGTTAGGGAAATCTTATCTCGGAACTGGCTTGGCGCTTAGATGCTTTCAGCGCTTATCCTTCCCGAGCTTAGCTACCCGGCTCTACCATTGACATGATAACCGGATCACCAGCGGCTCGTCATCCTCGGTCCTCTCGTACTAGAGAATGTATTCCTTCAAATTTCCTACGCCCACAGTGGATAGAGGACCAAACTGTCTCGCGACGTTTTGAACCCAACTCACGTACCACTTTAATTGGCGAACAGCCAAACCCTTGGGACCTTCTCCAGCCCCAGGATGTGATGAGTCGACATCGAGGTGCCAAACAACGCCGTCGCTATGAACGCTTGGGCGTTATCAGCCTGTTATCCCTAGGGTACCTTTTGTCCTATAAGCGGTAGCACTTCTACTTGCCACTACCGGATCACTTGAACCTACTTTCGTATCTGATCGACTTGTTGGTCTCACAGTTAAGCTTCCTTCTACTCATGCGCTCTACCACCGGTTGCCAACCGGCTTGAGGAAACCTTCGTAATCCTCCGTTACTCTTTCGGAGGAGACCGCCCCAGTCAAACTAACCCCCTAGCACTGTCTTCCCCCCAGCTTCATGGGTGAAAATTAGATAATCCATCAGTAAAGAGTGGTATTTCACTGCCGGCTCCGAGCTACCCTGAAGTAACTCCTCTCTGCCTCCCACCTATTCTACGCATCAAAAATAAATCATCAATACCAGGTTATAGTAAAGGTCCATAGGGTCTTTCCGTCCTACTGCGGGTACGCGGCATTTTCACCGCGACTACAATTTCACTGAGCTTCTCCCTGAGACAGCGCCCAACTCGTTACATGTTTCGTGCAGGTCGGAACTTACCCGACAAGGAATTTCGCTACCTTAGGACCGTTATAGTTACGGCCGACATTGACGGGGGCTTAGTCCAGAAGCTTTCACCTCCAGGTTTCACCTTTCCGCATTGGTCACATGTCACTCCCTATACGTCGTCTTTCAACTTAGCAGAGAGCTGTGTTTTTGCTAAACAGTCGGTAGGGCCTCTCATCTGCGACCCCTTCTTCGAAGAGGTATCCTTTCTACCTAAGATACAGGATCAATTTGCCGAGTTCCTTAGGGAGATTTAACTCACGCGCCTTAGAATACTCATCCCAAACACCTGTGTCGGTTTCCGGTACGGGTCATCTATAAACTCTTCACGAAACTTTTCTCGAGAATCCGATTGATACCCAATCCAGTTCGGCCGTAGCTTCACCGTCCTGTCATAACTCAGGCTCGCGTTCGGCGGATTTGCCTACCAAACACCCTCGTCACTTCGACATGCTCTTTCAACCGCATGCTGGGTCAACCCCTTCTGTCATTCCTTGAATGCTATCGCTTATAAATAAGTACAGGATTATTAACCTGTTGTGCATCGACTACGCCTTACGGCCTCGCCTTAGCTCCCGACTAACCCTTGGTGGACGAACCTTCCCAAGGAAACCTTGTCCTTTCGGCGGCACGGATTCCCACCGTGCTTATCGTTACTCATGCCTGGATTCTCACTTCTAATCTGTCCATCTTCGGTTCCCCTTAGACTTCTTCCTTAATTAGAACGCTCTTCTACCGCTCACTTTCGTAAGCCTACGACTTCGGCATATCACTTTAGTCCCGATCTTTTTCGGCGCAAACTCACTTGATAGGTCAGCTGTTACGCATTGTTTAAATGATGGCTGCCTCTAAGCCAACATCCCTATTGTCTCTGTAAGTTCACCTCCTTCTTTCCACTTAGTGATATTTTGGGGCCTTAATCGGTAATCTGGGCTCTTCCCCTCTCGGCAATGGAGCTTATCCCCCACTGCCTGACTCCTGCGCTCCACTCACACGTATTCGGAGTTTGATAAGAGTTGGTACCCGGGTGTGGGCCCTCGTCTTTTCAGTGCTCTACCCCATGTGATCAGCACGCAAGGCTATACCTCAATATATTTCGAAGAGAACCAGCTATCACGGAATTTGATTAGTCTTTCGCTCCTACCCACAGCTCATCCCAAAGCTTCTCAAGGCTCACGGGTTCGGTCCTCCACTTTGTCTTACCAAAGCTTCAACCTGGCCATGCGTAGATCATCTCCGTTTCGGGTCTATTGCCTACGACTATACGCCCTCTTCAGACTCGCTTTCGCTTCGCCTCCAGCCCGTAAAGCCTTAAGCTCGCCTTAGACAATAACTCCCAGACCCATAATGCAAAAGGTACGCCGTCACCTCATTCTCAGAGGCTCCGACCGCTTGTAGGCAACCAGTTTCAGTTTCTATTTCACTCCCCTCCCGGGGTTCTTTTCACCTTTCCCTCACGGTACTTGTTCACTATCGGTCGATATCGAGTATTTAGCCTTACGCTGTAGTTAGCGCGAATTCACACAAGCTTCCACTCATCTCGTGCTACTCAGGATCCTCACTCCTCCTTTCGGAAATTTCGTTCACGGGGCTTTCACCCTCTCTCGCCTCGCTTTCCAACGACGTTAAACTATTCCCTCTATTCGTTTATGTGAGTCCTTCAACCCCTTCGGTTCCCCTCCGGTTTGGGCTCCTCCCAGTTCGCTCGCCGCTACTTTGAGAATCGCTTTCGCTTTCTTTTCCTCTGCTTACTTGGATGTTTCGATTCAGCAGGTTCGCCACTTATTACTATCTTTTCTTCATAATAAGCTGCCCGATCGTTGCTCGGGCGGGTTTCCCCATTCGGTTATCCACGGATCTCAGCTTACTTCCAACTCCCCGTGGCTTTTCGCAGGTAATCACGACCTTCTTCGCCTGATATCGCCTAGGCATCCACTCGTTGCCCTTTCCTTATTTATGTTCTCAGTATTCTTCTTACGCTTCTATTGTAGTTTTCCACAATATTCTTTCGTCTGTCAAAGATCTATAAATCCTCACCACAACTGGTGGGCCCAGATGGACTTGAACCATCGACCCCGCGCTTATCAAGCGCGTGCTCTAACCAGCTGAGCTATGAGCCCTTCCTTAGAGCCTCCATAAGATTTAAAAGTAAAGTACCCCCGTTCGACCTTATCTATAGATTTAACTCTATAGATTCCTCCATAGAAAGGAGGTGTTCCAGCCCCAGGTTCCCCTAGGGCTACCTTGTTACGACTTAGTCCCAATTACCAACCTCACCTTAGGACGCCGCCCCCTTGCGGTTAGCTCAGCGTACGTTGGGTAAAACCGGCTTTCATGACTTGACGGGCGGTGTGTACAAGACCCGGGAACGTATTCACGGTACCGTTGCTGATATACCATTACTAGCGATTCCGGCTTCATGAAGTCGAATTGCAGACTTCAATCCGAACTGGGCTCGGCTTTCTCGGGTTCGCTCCGCTTCGCAGCCTCGCTTCCCTTTGTACCGAGCATTGTAGCACGTGTGCAGCCCTAGACATAAGGGCCATACTGACTTGACGTCATCC
>CAZIZB010000089.1:0-3685 GCA_964543635.1 uncultured Opitutales bacterium
TTCTTTTTAATCAAACTAAAATTTTTTATAATGGTGAAGAAATTGGATATTACAATAAATCCTCTTTTTGTAGAGAACTTGGATTGATTAATATTACGAAACAAAATATGTATTATATAATTGGTGAGTTTTCGACAATTTACAGACAAACGCCTCCTCCAATTCCTGTCTTTTGTTTAACTTGTTATGATATAGATGTAATTACTAATGAATGCTATCGCGAGAAAATGCCAAAAGATAAAATTTGCATATTTACTTCTAATACAAGTAGTTCGCTGCCTGTAGCAATAAATAGTTTAAGAACTATTAGCAGTGAAAATATTTCTTTACCGAAGTTTTGTATATGTGCCGATCCTAAAAGCGAAGTATCTGCAAAAGAAATTACGGGGATTTATTCTCTTAATGGTAGCAATTCTTTTAAGCTAGAAAATGGGAGAAATATTTTTACAATAAAAGTTTTTTTATTGACTGAAAAAGAGATAATTGAAATCATGAAACCATGAAAAACATATTGAATATAAGTTGTTTTGTATTATGTACAATTGGTAATTGCTTTGGAAGGCATAATGCGTTTGCTGTTTTTAATTTTTATAATTCTTTGTCCAAAGAGGTTGTTTTAGAGCCTGATATTTTGAAAGAAAGTTATTCTCCTAGTGGATTTAAGCAATTTGAAAAAATGACAGTTGAGCCCAAAAAAGGTTTTTCGTTTTGCGAAAATTTAACTAATTATCAAGAAATTTCTGACGAAGGTCAAGAAAGTATAATGTTGCGAATCACCGTAAAAGTTGGAAGTGTAGACGTTGGAACAATAACTCTTGTACGTTCTACAAGCCCAGACCCAATATTTGTTTATGAGACTCAAAAAAATAAATTGGGACTTGTGCTTCGTATAAAGAATTCTCGGTTTGGAGGAGGAGCAAGAGTAATAGAAATTGCACATCGATTAAATCGCTAATTGTTAGACAAATTAAAAAGAAAAACATCTAAATCTTAGTTTAGATGTTTTTTATTTTTTATGTATTTATCGAAATCTTAAACTATCTTCAGTTTGATGAAATTATTTTGTGAAATAATAAAATTTAAAGTAATTTGTTTCGTTCTTTTCCAATAAGGAATAAAGCTTTTTGATTGGAGAGATCTTTTGTAAAAGATCTCTCAAGCCCTATCAAACTTTTTATTCTTTTGCAACGTTGTTGCAAAAAGGTAAACGTTTTTGAGGGTTCAAGGGAAGCTTTTTTCAAAAAGTTCCCTTATGGTTCATTTTATATGATTTTATTTTTTCAAGAACTCCAAAACGGCGTGATTGACGAGCTCAGATTGGGTTTTGTAAGTCCCGTTGAACTTGATTAATAACGCTTGTTTTATTTGAGCGAGCGTAGCAACCGGAAGTTCAATGGCCACTTTTTTATAAGAAATAGAAGGGTTTTTGGTCGAAGGGCGTCCTGACTTACCTGACTTTTCTTGCTTTTTTAAGAGGTTTTTATGTTGTATGTTACCTAAATCCATAATTTATAATTAATAACATAATAAAATAAAAAGTAAATAAATTATTAACATATTAAAAAAATAAGTTAAAAAGAAAAAAATTTAAAATCATATTAATTTAATAATATAATAATATTTTTATATTAAAAAATTATTAAGTTATTAAGTTAAAAACATATAAATGTCGTATGGAAAATGCCCAATAAAGATTTTATGAACCTAGGGTTTGATACATGAATTAAATTAATGTAAAAAACTGTTGTTTATAAAAATACTGCCAAATTGTACGATAATTTAGATGAATTTATTTTCTATAACATAAACTTTGATTTTTATCTATTGACATAGTATCTCAAAAATTTTTTCATGCTGGTATGAAGAAATGTATAATTGTTTTTGTGGTATTGTTCAGTTTTATACTTTTTTATAACTTGAATGGAAGCAAAGTAGATTATAAAAAGCCAAACTTTACTGAAAGAAGTAAACCTTCTACAACAATAACAATAAGTGGGAAAAAACAAAAAAAATTAAAAAAAATACTGGAGAAATTCTTAAAAGATGAAGGTGAGATTGAAGATGTAATCATTATTACAGAGAGTATTGATGAGGTATGTGAAAATTCTAGTCCTATGGAGCAAGAAAAGCAAATGGAAGAAATTTGTCAAAAACCTTTGGGAGTAGATCAAGAAATTGTAGATAGCATAAATGAATGGTGTTGGTTGAGTTTGGAGAAATTAATTGCTTTAAAGGAAATAGGAAGAAATCATTTTGATTATGAGAGTTTTAAACAAGAAGTAATGAAGGATTTAGGCATTTATGAAAAACTTTATTCTCAAGAGCCTTCTGTAATGAAATTATTTGAAAAATTGAAGGATTATATTAACCAAAACTGATATACTATGGTTCTAAAATATTTTCTGGGAGTAATCTGCCTTATTGGTTTTTATGTTGCAAATGCAGATGATGGGCACAACTATGGATGTGTTGTTCAAGGTTTGCCTGAATATGTTTGTCAGGAAGTAAAGGATATTTACCATTGTGAAGACACTATAAATTTGAAAAAAATGTATGAGGGTAGGAATGTTTTAATTTATAAAGGTAAATATTACATAAACAATTTTTATCCTGTTATAGCGGCAGATGAAAAATATTTACAATTGGCAGATATTTTGCAGCTTACAGGAATAAAAGATATTAAAAAAAGATTTGAAGATTTGTATAACATTTTAGAACAATATCATAAATTAAAATCACGAAGAGAAATTACCCAAGACTTAGAAATGAAGGCAAAAACAGAAGCGCTGTTTTTTACCCAAGTTTTATTTACATATATTAAGTATTTTGAAACCTCTTATCTGCCTGTTCCAAATTTTAGTAACACAGAAAATTTAGATGATATTTTAAATATAGATAAAAAATATTTAGATTATTGGAAGAATTTTTTAATCTCAATAAAAGATTTAAAATTAAGTAATCTTTTTACAGGTCAAAATAATGCTAATCAATTTTTACATACCGAATTTTTATTATATTATCATTTGCAAAAAACTGGTTCATTTAATTTTCCTTTATATTTTGTTTCCTACTTACACATGTGTAAAAATTGTGAAACTTTTTGGGCACAGAAAACAACTTACGAAAAAGATAAGTATAATGTAATTTGCATATCAAAAGAAGAACCTAAAAGCTGTACTTATTCTTATAGAAAAAAAGAAGAAGTAAATAATTCTTTTTTGCAAATACGTTATAAGTACGCCCTATTGTTAAAAAAATTTCCATAAAAATCATTGAAAATGGCAAAACAGGCAGGTAGACTTTAAAATAAAGGATAGATTATGGAAACATTGTTAGACCCGAAGTTAGATTATATCTTTAAGAAAATCTTTGGAACAGAAGAGGGAAAACCGCAATTGATTTCCTTATTAAATGCCTTGCTCAAAGGGCAGCCGCATATTCAATCGTTAACGTTGAATAATCCTGAAATCGATAAGATTTTGGAGGATGATAAAAGCAGCCGTCTTGACATCAAAGCTACAAGTGATGATGGAACATTGTTCTATATTGAAATTCAATGCAAAAAATCCGGTGAGATCCCAGCCCGAGCAGTCCATTACATGGCGAATTTGTTTCCGCAAGCGATTCATGCGGGTGATAAATATAGCAAAGCAAAGGTTATTAGTATTTGGATTTTAGGCGAAAA
>CAZIZB010000090.1:0-3635 GCA_964543635.1 uncultured Opitutales bacterium
GTTGTTACTTAAACACCTACGCTGACTATGGCGATAAACAACTCTTTAAAAATACACATAAACTAGTAGCTTATACCTCAACCTCAGGTAATAGGTACATTATCTATTGTTACTGCTATCCCGGAAAATCCAAACAATTAGTCTTGGGCTATGCTCCCTATATTATTTCTAACAATAAAGTCCAACTGCTTACCAAAACGGAATTTAAGTCTCCGCCATCCGAAAACTATCCAATGGGTGAAAGTTTTGGCAATTTCACTTCTTGTTCAAGAATCATTTCCATGGATTGTAAAAATGGACAACTTTGGATTACTTGGATGAACGCTAGTAATACAACATACTGCCGTTTCTTTATCGCTGCCAAAGACCTCGTTGGAGAGTGATTTTTGAAACGAAAAAGTATTTGATACTTATTTGTGAGCTTTTATTTTTTCAAGACATTTAGTCAACCCAACCTAATAATTTTCTTGAAAATAAGTTTGAGTAATGTGTTAAAATAGCTTTTAAAAGAGAAAATGGAAGTTAAGAAGCCGGTAACACCGATGATGCAGCAGTATTTATCTGTGCATGAGAAATTACCTAAGGAAACGATTTTATTTTTTCGCTTAGGGGATTTTTATGAAATGTTTTTTGATGACGCTGAAACAGGTGCGCGTGTGCTTGGATTAACATTGACGCAGCGTAACGGTGTTCCGATGGCGGGCATTCCGTTTCACGCCTCGGAAACTTATATCGATAAGTTGTTAAAAGCCGGTAAGAAAGTAGCCATTTGCGATCAAATGGAAGAGCCGAAACCCGGGAAACTAGTGGAACGCTCCTTGACGCGTATCTTGACCCCTGGAACGGTTTTCGAAGATGGGCAAATGGATGCCAAAACCAATCATTACCTGGCTTGCTTAGAATTTAAGCACAATCAGTTATGTGCGGCTTGGCTGGATTTATCGACAAGCGAATTTAAGATAGCTTCCGAATCTTGTCCGGAAGTTCTTATTGCTTTCTTATTAGCTTTAGATCCTAAAGAAATTGTTTTATCCGAAAAATGTAACGCCGAAGAACGAACTCGTTTAAGTTTGTTATTAACTGACCGCGCTATTTCGGAGGTCCCTTCGTTTGTCTTTGATAATCAGCGTGCACGTACACAATTAGAGAAATTGTTGGGTGTTAAGCACCTAGAAGGCTTCGGTATTGCAGAAGAAGAGCCCAGCTTGGGTTGCGCCAGCGCTTTAATTCATTATGTAACAGAAAATTTATGCCATTCGCCTAAAAATATAAAAAAATTATCCCAGCATCGTTGCGAAAAGAATCTGCTAATAGATGCTTCAACGGCAAAGAGTTTGGAAATCTTTCAAACACAACGAGGAAGTCGAGAAGGTTCTTTGTTGGCTTTTTTAGATCGAGCCAAAACAGCTGCAGGTAGTCGACTTATTCAGCAATTCCTTATAAATCCGTTGATTGATTTGGAACAAATTCGTTATCGTCAGGCTTGCATTCAGGCTTTTTATGAAGCGTCTATAGCAACACATTCACTGCAATACGCTTTAGGTCACACAAGGGATCTCACACGTATTTTATCGCGTTTACATAATCGCTTACGTTCCCCCAGAGAGCTAGGAGCTATTCGAGAAACTCTGGAACAATTACCCGAAATAAAAGCTATATTATCCCAATTAAAAGCTCCGGCCTTAGAGAGTTTAACGAGGTCTATTGAATTATTCGAAGATTTAAAGCGATTATTGAATGAAGCACTTGTAAGTGATTTGCCGAACGACCTTTTAGAAGGTGGCTATATCCGTGAAGGTTTTGATCCGCAATTAGACCATTTGCGGTCCGCTCAGCAAGAATCGCAGGTTTGGTTGCAACAATACGAAGCACAAGAACAGCAACAAACGGGTATTCGCAATTTACGCGTAAAATATAATTCTGCCGTTGGCTTTTTTATCGAAGTTACAAAAGCAAATACGCACCTTGTACCTTGTCATTATATTCGCAAACAAACAATGACGCATTTTGAGCGTTATTATACGGAAGAATTAAAAGAAAAAGAAAATTTTATTCTTCATAGCCAAGAACGTGCGATTGTAAAAGAAAGAGAACTGTTTTTAAAACTTGTCCAAGCAATTTTAGAACAGTCAGAAGCCTTGTTACAAACAGCACATACATTAGCCCAAATCGATGTTTTTGCAGCTTGGAGTTGCCTTGCAAGAGAGTATAATTACTGTTGTCCACAAATCGACACTTCACTAGATTTTGAAGTCGAAGAAGGCCGCCATCCTATTGTAGAAGCGGTTTTGGCTAAAACAAAAGGATTATCTGGATTTGTTGCAAATGATCTTTGTTTACAAGGAAATCAAGAACAAATCATGATTTTGACCGGTCCTAATATGGCTGGGAAATCGACGTTTATTCGACAAAATGCATTAATCGCTTTAATGGCACATATCGGTTGTTGGGTACCAGCTAAACAGTGTCGTATGGGCTGGATAGATCGTATTTTTTCACGTGTAGGAGCCAGTGACGATTTATCGAGAGGACAGTCGACCTTCATGGTAGAAATGCTGGAAACCGCCAATATTCTTAATAACGCAACCCAACGCAGCTTGATTATCTTAGATGAAATTGGACGTGGAACTAGTACGTATGATGGTTTAAGTATTGCTTGGTCTGTTGTTGAATACCTTAATCGTGATCCTGAACAAGGTCCAAGAACTTTGTTTGCAACTCATTATCGCGAACTTACACAATTGGAGAAGTTATACCCTCGCATTTTCAACGCCTATGTTGCCGTTAAAGAATGGAACGATGAGATTCTTTTTGTGCATCAAATTTACCGCGGAAGCGCACGTCGTTCTTATGGAATTCAAGTTGCAAAGTTGGCAGGTTTACCCCTTGAAGTCATTGAACGTGCTAAAGTTGTGCTTTCTAAATTAGAAAATGAATGTAAAGTTTTGCAAAAACTACTCGACAAAGAGGCGGTAAATAGCGATTCTCCACAATTGGACCTATTCCATGGATAAGATCAAGCGAAAAGTTCACCATCTCAATATTTGGAAACAGCTAGTGTTGATACCTATTTACTGTATTTTAAAAGTCTGGTACATGACGTTACGGCTAAAAATGGATGAAACAACTAAGCATTTATTGCTCAATAAAAATCAAAAAACCTGTGTATTTTATTTTTGGCATGATGCTCTTTTCATGGCTCCGTTGCTTCGAAAATTCAGAGGAAAACGGTCTATGTATGGCTTGATGAGTGCCAGTAAAGACGGGGCTTGGCTTGAAGCACTCGTACGTTGGTTCAAGGTAAAAGCAATACGAGGATCGAGCACTTGGCGTGGGTCCATTGCTCTCAAAGAATTAGAGATGAATGCCCATAAAACGTGCGATATTGTTATCACTCCTGATGGCCCTAAAGGCCCAAGACATCGTTGTAAATACGGATCTTTAAAGTGGGCTTTGGAAACGGATCTCTGTATTATTTGCCTGCAAATAAACACATCTAAAGCTTGGGCACTTTCTTCTTGGGACCACTTTCGATTTCCTCTACCTTTTACAAGCCTATCCGTAAAAGCCCATCAAATCATACGAGATTCTAGCACTTCTCTAAATTGCTTAATTGAAAAGGTTCAAGCAAATCT
>CAZIZB010000091.1:0-3585 GCA_964543635.1 uncultured Opitutales bacterium
ACTTCAAAGAAACCTGCCAACGTGTCGATGCCCATCCCAATTGGTACCCAATTACTTGCGAATCCTATACCGTCAATACCGTCTTTTCTCGCCTCACCGGCCAACAAGGCCATCATGCGGTGTTTGAGAATAAATGATACAAAGAATAGCGTTCTTGCAAAAGTCGTAGATGAAAAACTTTACAATATCGGACGTCTAATGAAAAAAGCGGCTGTTTCAAGGGGGCTAAAATTTTTTGATATTATTTTATCTGACGCAAAGCGAAGAAGACCACTGGTTCCACCCGTGGGTATCTATTTACTAATCATCTTCATCAGTGAAATAAAGAGTTTCTTTTATTTTTCTTTTTTTCTGCAAGTCTTGGTTTTTGTGTTTCATCATATCTTTTTCATGGAGATCTTCTTTTACTAAATGAGGATCTTTTTTGGTATAATCACGTTTAAAAAGTTTTTTTTGTTTATTGGGATACTCAAAATAATTTTGAAAAATTAAAGAACATTTTTTTAAACAATTTTTATTAAGTCGATTGGCATCAATAGGGTCAATATAGATTTCAGGCATGTCTCTTAGAAAAATACAATGTAATTTATTTGCTTCTATTATAGAATTAATTGTTTGTAACGGTTCATAACAATAACTGTATTTACTGAAAGTGTATTCCTGTTGGTCTATTGAGAATCTTACAAGAGAAGAGATAAAAATTTTAACAATAGGTAGTTTTAATGAGTCTTGCAGAAATGGATTCTGGTTAAGAAAATAATTTTTAATATGTTGATAGCAACAAGGACACATGTCACGAGTGGAAAAACCATGTACCTCTATTTCTTTAATTTTTTCTGTCTTGGTTTGTATTTTTTCTAACAATTCGTTTGTATTTTCTTTATTTTTGAAATATATTTTAGCAAGAAAATGCATTTCACTGTCGTTGAGACGATATTTTTCAAAAACATTTGAAACATCTCTATTTATAAAATTACTTAAAAGACCCTCATTAAAACCTTGCTTTAAAGTAGCATGTAACTCTGTGTATCCAGAATCATTTTTATTTTCACTAGCAAAGTAAGGAGTTTCATCTAAATTATTTAAATAAATTGTTTGTGTTAAATTATCTGTAAAACGAACAAGTAACGCTGCAGAGAAATAATTTTTTGTATGTTCTCCTTTTGTTCGATCTATTGTAGATTGTCTACATAACTGAACATGTATTTGCTTTTGCATGTCATCAAGTTGAGCAAAGCTAATTTCGTTATGTGCTAACAGGGTACTTGTTGTTAAATAAAAACAAGTAATAATTTTAAAAATTTTCATACTTTTAAGAGTAGCATTTTTTATGCCAAAAACATTGACAAAAACTTTTGTTTGCAATATTAGGGAACTTATATGAAAATATTTAAAGTAATCATTATATTTTTTTCAGTTTCTTTTATGTATGGCGAAAGTTTTAGAGATATTGTAAATGCTTTTGATGGTATTCATTATCCTGATGATGTTTCTTTTCTTGATAAATATTGGCAAAATTTTGGATATTATAGTGCATCAGATGGTAATTATCGTTTTGAAAAAGAACAAGGAAAGGATCTTGTTTTTTATGAAAAAGCAATGTTATTAGACTGTTACCACTGTAGCAAACAACCTGATGTTTTTTATTTGGCTTTTCCTACACTTTTAAGAAATTTTTATTTTTTGTGTAAACAAAAACATGACGTCCATTTAGATTGGTGGAAAAATTTAGAACAAATGTTAATTCGCAATTTAAGTCCAGAACAGATAAAAAAAGATAAAGAAGATTTTGAATATTACAAAATTCATGGTGAATATCCAAGCGAAGGTGAAGATTATTAAATAAGTTCTGATTTGACAAAGAGAGTAAAAAGTAAGAAATTATGTAAACGATCTTTGAAAAGTTGGGGGTGTTAAGGATTCGATTTTGCAGAAGAGGTAAAGGCGGCAGGTCGGAGATGATGGTTGGCTTCGTCATCAATCCATCGCAACAATAAATGAAAACAATGTTGTAAAATTCCCAAGCGCTTCCTTCGCGGTAGCTGCTTGATCTAATGAATTGTCAAAAAAGCACAATTCTGCTTTCAATGCCGATGCTCGTTACGTATTGAGGGCTGTTTAAGCGAGTATAGCGGAAAGTGTTGCCGATTTTCGCTGTATCTTAGGCAACTTGCAAAGTGAAACATGTGCCTATGGCATCACTTTGGACTTTAACAAGGTACTATATCTGTAGAAGTTTTTATCGACACTGTAAAAGACGCGGGTTCAACTCCCGCCACCTCCACCAAAGTTTTAGTAAGTTGTTTTTTTCACATTTGGTAAGTATATTTTCTTTAAATTTTTTTGGAAACATCCTACAAAAGACAGATGCTGTATTTCTTTTCATCTTTTGCAGGATGTGTAAGACTAAATAAGTTTATCGTTATCTTTATTTGGGAGGAGGATTTGAATGATTGCGTTATCATCATGGACGATGAGGTCCAACTTTCCGTGCCATTTAGCGACGATATCCTGGAATTCAGGGAAGCTGATGCCGAGTTCAACTTCGTCGCCTAATTTCTGATCTTCGATAAACATACTGTTGAGGGCTTTTGCGGAAAAACCACCATTGGCAGCTTGCAAGAGGATTTGGGTATTGCCGAGCGGATCGTGGTCAATGGAGATTACAATAGTGTTGCAACCCTTCGGTAAAGCATGCATGCAGGTTTTGAGCAGGTTATTGATAATTCTACGCAACAGAACCGCATCTACGCGTGCAAAAATTGTCTCCTTCGCTTGCAATTGAATGTCGAGGTTTTTGTTTAAAATGCTTTGTTTTTCGATGCAGCTGAGGACACATTGATTTAGGTCTTCTAGCTTTAATTGTGCCTGATCTTTTAATCCGCCAACAACGAAATCATCGATATAACTGCCCATTTCATTGGCAATATTTTTGAGGAGCTGACTTTCTTTTTCATCCAATTCTATCTTCTTTTTGTTTCCAACAAGCAAGTGAAATGCCATCAATGGTGACATCAAGTCATGAGATAAGCTCCGAGCCATCAGGTAGCGTTCGCGGTATTTTTCTTGTTCTTTTTCTACTTCTTTTACTTGCTGCAATGTATTTAAGTTGGAACGCAATAAAAATAAAACAGCTACATATCCAACCACATAAAAACTATGTTGCCAAGCGAACGTTTCAGGCCAAGAAAATTGGTAATTATTTGTAAAATAAAGGATGAATGTCAAAAATGCTGTTAAAAAACATGCCATTCCAATAGGAGTTTCGTGTCTCTTTTCAACACTGGACAACATTACAATGAAAGAAAATAACAACGTTAATACGTGTAAACCGTTTTCGACAGATGTCAAAAAGAGGTAAGCCGATGTAACCGGTAAACAGAGGAACAATGTCGTTAATTTAAGCCATTGAAACCGCTTTTCTTTAGAAAAAAGCTCTAAGGATCCTCCAAAGATAAGTAGTATCCCCATTGTACCGTTGACAAGCGTTAACATTAATTTTGAATACGTTAATGAGCTTGTATTAAACATCAATGGCATCAATTGCAAAAACACGAGGCATAAGCCTAAAATCGTATTATTACG
>CAZIZB010000092.1:0-3548 GCA_964543635.1 uncultured Opitutales bacterium
GCCGATATTAAAAGTCATCGCCAGCGAAATGAAAGATAGATCCGTTTGCGTAAAAGACTTATGTAAGCAATACAACATCGGCTACACCTGCTTATACAACTACGTCACTCCTAATGGCGACTACACCGAAAAAGGCTTGTCGCTGCTTAATAGATAATAAGGTTGGGTATTTGGGAGCCCGATAAACAATCCACGGGGGAAACCCGTGGTCCTCTTTGCTTCACATCAGATAGAATGTTTATCACAACAATTAAAAGTGTGAAAACAAATATTAAGTCGTTACAACGTTCTGTAAATGTACATTTAATTCTTTAGCAATTGTATTTAAAACTGCTTTTTCAATATCTGTTAATTTTCTATCTTCTGTTAAATAAGTTGGTAAAAGAAATTTTTCTTGTTCATTAAATAAAAAGAATTCACCTATAGGAATTGACGAACCCTCAGGAACAAAACCTAGTAAATTGCGTGCCTCTTCTACATTTGTAAATAAATTCTTAAAAGCATTATAAATTTCTTTGTCTGAATATTTTCCATGTAGTGCATTATAAATTGGGTGCATCCTATCTGTTTGAAAAAAATCTTTCCAGTCTTTGTCTTCCTTCCCTTTCATAACGTTATTTTCATTGCTTAAAAACTGAATACAATGGACAAGTTCATGAGCAACAAGATAAGCTTCCAATGCTTCTTTTGATTTTAACATTTGTCGTATGTCTTGGATAATAATATTTTCTCCATCAAAAACAAAACGTTCAAAAAATAAAGGGTTTTCATTTATATTAACACAAAGCTTTTTAGTTTTCTGTGCCATAGTATAATCAAAGTCATATTTATTTGTCTTAGATATTAAAGCAGTTTTAGAAGAAAAATCTGCATATTGTTTTAATTCATTTACAAAATTTTCTATATTATCTGCATTAAAATGGTGCCACCATTCTGGATTTTTTATATTTTGATGATAATTTATTAATAATTCTGAATTAAAAAAACTTTTTATTTTAAATAATTCTTCTTTTGGTTCAGAATAATAACATGCTAACCATTGTTTTGCACCATCAATTTCATTGTGTGATTGAAAACAGATTGATTTAATAATAGCATTATTTTTTAATAATTCTTTTAAAACAAACAAGATATTTTTACCAGCAGGACTTTGTTCAATAATATTTAAAATATTTCTTAATCGTTCTCTGCTAATAAGATTAAACGTCCTGCAAAAGTCGGACATAAAAAAGTTTGTTATGTCGCATGAATAATGGTAAAAACTGCCGTTTAAAGGGGGTTAAATTTTTTTGACATTATTTTTCGCCTTCTAGGCCGCATAGACACTCGGTTTTCTGGCGATTTTTGCGAGGACTTTTGCAGGATGTCTATTATTTACATCCATTCCAGAAAAAATCATAGTACTAGGATTTTCTACAGTGTCAAAATAAGTATCCAATTCTTGATCTGAAAAGACAGGTTGGGGTTGATTTGTTTCTTGCAAGTGCCCTGGAATTTCCTGAGCATAAGTAGGTCTACCTACATTTTGTGTACGAGTCACAATTTAATTATAAAAAATAACAAAAATAAAATCAATACTTTTATAAAATTGACAAAGCAGAAAAGGCTAAATATCTCTTGCTGTATGATCAAGTGTTTTGTAAGATTATCTTATGTTATTACCCTATTCCCAACAATGATTATACAAGGTGATTATTTATCTAATTTTGTAGACGAACCTTTTTATCAATTATGTACCATTTGTGAAAAAGCATTAATAAATTCCGGTAGAAATATAAAAGAGTTAAATAATGATATTCTACAAGTATTTGGTAAAAGGACTTTTTTAAGAACTTATTTATATCATAATGATCGTAATTTTACAGATTGTTGTGAAATTTTTTATTTTATAAAAAATTTTAAAGACTCTTCTTTAACTGCTAGAGAACAGAAAGCTACTCTTTATGCGACAGAAGTCGCTTTAAATTACTTAATGAAACATTTATATGCATTTTCTTTTCCTGAATATAAATTATCTGAAGAAGATATTCATTTTGTAACTAGTTTGGATTTAAAAAGTTATCGAGAACAATGTACACCACTAGCCTTAAAAATTCCCATCGAAGAAGCTTCAAATACCCCTTCTAAACCCAAAGAAAACACAACCACATCATCAAATAAAAAATCTGACACGTGTACGCTTTTGTGACACAAAAACATTTCTTACCTTATTCACACAAAATCCATCAATCCTGATTCCAAATAATACAACGGAAGATTATAAAGGCCGTTATTGCGTTCCAAATTGGACAGGGAGGTATTTTAATATCTTTTCACTCTAGGTTTTGTTGCAAAAAATAACGAGCGTGTTTATTTTCGCCGGTTTTGAATAAAATGCCGAGTTGAACTAATTGTGCAATATCACGAGTTGCCGTAGCCGTTGATGTTTGTGTAATGGAAACGTAATTGGAAGCGCTCAATCCGCCGACAAAACCACCGTCAAGCTCAGCTTGAAACAAGCGTCTTATGCATTTTTTCTGGCGTTCATTGAGCTGCGTACCCAATTTTTGAAACAACTTCGATTCATTTGTAATCAGTTTTACTTTACGAATAGAATCTTGTTGAGCTTCTAAAATTAGATCTGAAAAAAACACAGCCCATTGTGAAATATCCAAGCTATGATTCGTTTCAGCCAACATCTCATAATAGTGCTTGCGATGTTTTTCAATGGTTGCCGATAAGGCGATTAAGCACGATTGATTCAAACTCTGCGACAAAGATTTTTCAGCTAAAGAACGGGCAATACGACCATTTCCATCTTCAAACGGATGGATAATCACGAAATATAAATGCGCAATACTGGCCCTCAAGGTTGCTGGCAAAAAGTTAGGCCGATTCGAATGATTAAACCAAGCACAAAACTGCTTTATTTCGTGTGCAATTCGATCTACTGGCGGCGCTTGAAAATGAATATTAGGTTCATCGATACGTCCTGAAACAACGTTTATTGCGGTATTTCGAAAGGGTTTTTCTAAAACATCCCACAAAAGGCCATTCATTTGCTGCAGTACATTTTCAGAAAGCGGCTTATTAAAATTCAAAAAATTATATCGCATTAACTTCCCGATACCACGCTCCTGCGGTGTTTTAATAAGCGTATCGTTTTTTAAACCAAATTCCTTACAAATAGAAGATTGTACGCTTTCTCGCTCTAAAATTTCTCCTTCAATTTTTGAGGATGCTATCGCTTCATCGAGCATAATCCTCAATTTTAAATTCATTTGCTCTTCTTCGCTTATGGTTTCAAAAAAACCAATGAATAAACCTGTATTTTTGAAAAAACTTGCTTCATAATGCCAAAACAAATCCTTGTCGTACTTAAAATTTGGCCAATTTTCTAATTCCCAACACCACTGCATGTCTTACCTTACTTAATCAAATTTTGTTCATTTTTGATCGATATGCAACTTTTTTATCCATCAAAATTTGATGCATCTTGATCGATATAAGGATTATTCGAAAAGCCTACAAGCCAATCGAGTACATTAATTTGCTTAATACCTTCATAA
>CAZIZB010000093.1:0-3531 GCA_964543635.1 uncultured Opitutales bacterium
ACAAGGCCATTAAGGCCGACGAAGCGGTACCAAGGTTGCGAGCTACCGGCTTCGAGTGCAATCCGTTGCGTACAAGATGCAGGCAGGATATTTTCTTGGTAAGCTTGGTCTTGTTGCAAAAAGACTTCGACACAAGGCATGGATACCACACGGGTATTAGTCCCTAAACGTTCAGCAACTTGCAAAGCCAACGAGACTTCGCTACCGGTTGCAATAAAGATGCGCTCTAAGGCCTCTTCTTCCTGTTTTACAATATACGCACCTTTTAAGGCATTTTGACGTATTTCTGAGCTCGGCAAAGGCAATTTAGGTAAGTTTTGGCGAGAAAGCACCAACACACTGGGACCTTCAGTACGCTTCAGAGCAAGTTCAAAACAGGCAATGGTTTCATCGGCATCTGCTGGACGAAAGACATGCACATTGGGCATACTACGCAACCCCGCTAATTGCTCAATCGGTTGATGCGTAGGACCATCTTCTCCCACAGCAATTGAATCGTGTGAAAAAAAGTAAATAACGGGCAAATGCGATAGAGCAGCTACACGTAAAGCCGGCTTCAAGTAATCTGAAAAGACGAAAAACGTCGATCCAGAAGGCCTATAAAAGCCATCGTAAGCAATACCGTTCAAAATCGCTCCCATCGCATGCTCACGAATACCAAAGAATAGATTTTTACCTTTATAATTCTCTGCAGAAAAATCGCCACCGTCTTGGATATAATTCTTTACAGATTCAAATAAATCCGCACTGCCGGTTAACAAATGCGGTAAGTCTTTGGAACAAATATTCAGAATATCTCCAGCACAAGTACGTGTGGCAATAGCTCTTGGAGAAGATTCCGGTAACGTTTCAAAGAATTCATGAGATAATTTCTTTTTTTGACTAAGCAAATCCGCTTGTTCCGGATATTCTTTGGCCCAAACTTCAAACTTTTCCGACCAAGCTCGATAAGCTTTTTGCAAGCGATTACGATGCTTTTCAAAAAATTGGTAAGTCTTTTCAGAAATGTAAAAAGGCTGATCTGTAGGCAATCCAAGTTTTTCCTTAAAAGCTGCTTGTTCCTTAACGCCTGCTGGACCATGGGCTTTGGCCGTACCTTCAATAGCGAGACCTTTACCAATAACTGTCTTCATGATAATCAAGTGGGGTTTGCCTTTTCGCTCCCTACAAGTATTTAAGGTTGTTTCTATTTCATCTACATTATGCCCATCAACTTCAAAGACATCCCAACCGATTGCTTCGAATTTGGAGCGCACGTGTTCACACTGAGAAACGTTAGCTGAAGCATCTAAGGTAATTTCGTTACAATCGTAAATCAGGATCAAATTGTCGAGCTTCCAAAGACCCGCCAATGCAATACTTTCTTGGCCAACTCCTTCCTGCAAACAACCTTCTCCACAGAAACACACCACGCAATTATCAAAAATCGTATGCTGTTCGGTATTAAACTGCGCAGCTAATTTCTTCTGTGAAAGCGCTATGCCAACCGCATTACCAATCCCCTGCCCTAGCGGCCCCGTAGTAGCTTCGATTCCTGGCGTAACACCAAATTCGGGATGCCCTGGGGTACAGCTATTGAGCTGTCGAAACTGTTTCAAATCCTCCAAAGTTATCGGATAGCCGCTTAGGTGCAAATAAGTATATAACAGTGCACTTCCATGACCTGCCGAAAGAATAAATCGGTCGCGATTGATCCAACGCGGATTGTTAGGTAAATACCGCAAAAACTTTCCGAATAACACCGCAAAGCAATCCGAACACCCTAATGGCAAGCCTAAATGCCCCGAATCCGCTTTAGCAACCATATCGAAGGCAAGCCCCCTACCCTCTTGAGCAATATTGAGCAAAGAATGATCCGTATCCATTTTATTCTCCTTCTTTCTGTTTTTGAGGAAAACTACCCACAATCCATTGAGAAATCGTTTTCTGCGGATCTAAGATAAAGTCTTTATCGAGCTCAAATGCATCCTTTCCCTCATTACGAGCAACAATTTTCAAACCATAAGCCAAATCCTTAAATATTTCCGCACAAAGATTAGGAATGGTTTTGTCCTGCAAAATACTCTGACGAATAAGCTCTTTTATCGCGTCTTCTGTAAAGCGAATCGATAAATTATTCTCTTTTTGAAAAACCGAACAATACATCTCTATGTCCGCCATACGCTGATTATGCAGCAAAGATTGATTTTGCAGTAAAAGGTTGTGCAAAGCTTTTTCCGGATCTGCTACCGTATCGGTATTAACCTCAAAAAAATGAATACCCGATGACGGCAGCTCAAATTTAAAATTACGTAAGGTTTTTTCAAACACAGTCATTAAACCCCGTGCACCGGTTTTCTCTTTTTCCGCTTTAGCTGCAATTTCCTGGATAGCTTCATTCGTAATCTCCATATTAATGGAATAACCATTAAAATCGTCCTTATACTGCTTTAAAATAGAACTTTCTGCATCGATTAAGATACGAGCCAAATCCACCTTATTAAGCGGATCACAAGCAACACGAATCGGAATACGACCAATGAATTCAGGCTCAAATCCGTATTGGATAAAATCTTGGGTTTGCACTTGATGCAAATAATTCTGTGCATCGGCTTCATCCGATAAAGGCATAACATTGAAACCAATCGTCCCTTGATCGATACGACGTTTAACCAATTCCGCTAATTTATCAAAAGCACCGCTAAAAATAAACAAAATATGGCGGGTATTAATCTTCGTTTTCTTTTTACTCCCCTGCCCTCTCTGCATATCCATAACAGCCTGTAATTGGCCCATCATATCAGTCGGTGTTACCAAATTAACGTCGCTTTCTTCCATCAATTTTAACAAATTGATCTGCACACCACGACCGGATACATCACGCCCTTGGGAATTCCCCATTGAAGCGATTTTATCGATCTCATCAACGTAAATAATACCATATTGAGCCAAATCAACATTACCATTGGCAACCTTAACAAGATCACGAACCAGATCTTCAACATCCCCACCAATATAACCCGTTTCAGAAAACTTTGTTGCATCGGCTTTAACAAAAGGAACACCAATACGCTTAGCAATATTACGAATAAGATAAGTCTTGCCAACCCCTGTCGGACCAAGCACCAAAACGTTTTGTTTATGATACATTTGGTCGGCTTTTTCAGGATGCTCAATGCAATCACGAACATGATTGTAGTGATCACAAATCGCTACCGAAAGCACTTTTTTAGCCTCATGCTGCTTGATAACATAACGATCCAGGTAATTCTTTAAATCCTTTGGCTTTAAATTAAAATTTTCAATCGTTTTGATGAAATTCTCAGTTTCTACATCCGTTTGCATCGATCTTTCCTCGTTTGTACCATGAGTCGTCTTTTTAAAATTCAAATCAGAGAAAGAATTTGGAATTTGACTAAAAGCTTGCTCCAATCGCTCTTTGAAAGCATCTAATGTATCATCTTTACTCATAAAAATTACCTTAAACCTCACCCTATTAATTAAAAGAATTTACAACTTAAGTAAAGAATAAAGCGTAGGTAAAAAGGAAAG
>CAZIZB010000094.1:0-3481 GCA_964543635.1 uncultured Opitutales bacterium
AAATTGCTCAAAAGGCGAGAATTATCGGAGATACGGTTGCGTTTGTGGGCGGCCGAGATGTCGCTTCCGCCGATAGCGCTGGAGCAACCGCTGTCGAGAATAATTTCTTGGCGCATCCTGAGGCAAGCATGAAAATCGCTATGGCAGTTCGTAATGAGTCATTGTCGGAAGAAAAACGTGCGCAGAAAATCGAGGAAGCACTTGATTATGCTAAGACGGAAAATAAGGTTTACATGACAACCGCTGCTGCAACTCTTGCTCCGACAATCACTGCAGGCTACTTCGCAAGCCAATCTGCAGCTCATTGGGCAGGCACCTACGCCGGAGGTGGTATCGAAGCTGTCAAACAGGAATTCCGAGATCATCCTGTCGCCAGTACTCTAGATGTCGCTGCTACCGGTATGTTGGGAGCCGGGTTTGCGAAAAATCTGACGAAATCCGCTTCTCAAATGGTTGAAATTAGCCAAAATGCTTATAAACATCATAAAGTCGTCGGTCAGTTGAGAAGTAATGTTTCTCAGGGGAAGCAATTTGAAAGAGAATTTGAAAAACAATTACAAAAAAATCCTGATATAAAGGTTATTCCACAAGTTACTTTGGAAGTAGAAAACAATGTAAGAGTAAGACCAGATTTTATAACAGTACATGGAGAAACTGACCAAATAAAAATTTATGAATGCAAATCTTCTCTCGTAGCTCCTCTTACTAAAAATCAAAGAATTGGATTTCCTGAAATTGAAACAAATGGAGCCTTTGTTGTTGGACAAGGACAAGGGATATTGAAACCTGGGGTTAAAATACCACCAACTAAAGTTGAAATTGTTAGAGGAAGCAAGTGAGGTAATTATGAGTATTTGTGAAAGTGATAAGATAGATTTTTGTTGGCGTGATAAAAAAAATAAAGGTAAATTGTTTCTAGCCTTTACAGATCATTTAGATTGGGAAAATGAGGTTGAACATTTAAAATTATTACAGGCAAAACTTAATACATATTTATCTTATGTGGAGAATGAAAACTCTTATATACAAGATGAAAATCGAAAGATATTTATAAGACAAAATTTTCGTAAATTTGAAATTAGAATTGTTTTTAAAAAAGAACCCATTAAGTCATGTGTGATTTTTTTAAAAAAATATACAAAGTGGCTTAAAAATTATCTTTTGCTTGATGATTATGATATAGAAATTATTACAGATTTTTCTCAGGTTGAAAAAGTATGTTGGTTAAAAAAATATTTATTTAAAGTAAAAAATTTGTTTGGTTTAAAAAAATGATGAAGTTTTTAAATTTCATTTTTCATTTTTTATCTTTTTCTATTTCAACATACGGCGCAGCCTGGACCGATTGTAGTCAGGAATTTAGTTCCGCCGAAAGTCTAGCCATCCAAACCGGCCTTCAAAACCGCAAGCTCAGCGATATCCTCATCAGTGATGTCGTTGATGCCGGTGCCGCCCAACTCGCCCACACCATCGGCGACGCCAAGCATTCCGGTGCACTGAACCAAGTCACGCATAAAGCTGCCCATGGTGCCTTAGCCGTCACTAGCGCTAAACTCACCGGCCGCGATCCCGTTGGGGCTGCTATCGGTGCGGTCGTCAGGGAAATCGCCGCCGAAACCCTTCACGAGGATGGCAAAGATCCTGTGAAAACGGCCAATCAAGCGCGACTTGTAGCTAATACGGTAGCGTTTTTAGCTGGCCGCGATGTTGCTTCCGCGGATAGCGCCGGAAGGACAGTAGTCGAGAATAATTACAGGGTGTAAGTTCAACTGTGAAGTGTAGACTTTTACCTCGCGCGTTGTTCTTCAGACTTGAATTTACAATAAAATTAATAAAAAGCTGGACATTTTATTAAAATCCAACTAATAAAAAGTCATGCATATTGTCGATATTTCAATCATCGTAGCTTTTCTTATTGCAACGCTTTATATAGGTTTTAGCTCCGGGAAAAAGATAAAAACATTTAGGGATTATGCCATCGGCAATAGGAAATTTTCCGATTTTGCTATGTATTGTACGGTTGCAGCAACATGCATTGGTGGTACGACAACCATGGGAAATGTTGGGAAAGTTTACAATATCGGTATAGCACAATTTATCGCACAAATAGGTTTTTCTCTTTCTTTTGCTGTTGTTGCTATATTTTTAGCACGACGCTTTAGTAATTATTATGAATGTTATTCTTTGGGAGATATGTTTTTCAAATCTTACGGTTTGATGGGTAAAACATTGGCTGGAGTTGCAGGATTTGTATACGAATTATTAGCTGTTGGAGTGCAATTTATGGCTATGGGAACTGCAATTAGTGTTTTAACTGGATTTTCTTATCAAACGAGTCTTCTTATTTCAGCAGGAATTGTTCTTGTTTATACAGGGCGAGGAGGAATACGAGCTGTAACATTTACAGATGTTTTACAATTTATGGTCCTTATTTTAGCAATTCCTATTCTCTTAATCGTTGTGCTTAAAAAAATAGGTGGTGTTCATGAACTTGTACTGCAACTGCCGCAATCCCATTTGACAATTAGTGATGAAAATTTACGTCGTTATTTGTTTTTAATATTACCTGTTATGTTGCCATCGCTGGCGCCACATCATGCTCAACGATTATTAATGACCAAAAATCGAGAACAGGGTGTAAAAGCCTACTACTATTTAACTTGTTCTTTTTTATTTGTGGTTGTTTTAAGTTTATTTTTAGGGTTAGCAGCTAAAGTACTACTACCTAGTTTACAACGTCCCGATCAAGCACTTTTTGCTTTAATAACCAATTGTTTACCGGTAGGAATTTTTGGAATAGCTGTTGTTGGTATTTTAGCAGTTTTGATGTCTTCTGCAGATTCTGTATTAAATAGTGGAAGTATTGTATTGGTAAATGACCTTATACTGCCTTTTGTAAAACGAGATCTATCTGAAAATACAAAATTAAAATTAGTTCGTATAACTTCTATATTTATCGGAATTTGTGCATTAATTTTTGCAAGTCAATGTACCAGTATATTTGAGACGAGAATTATAATCAGTACTTTTTGGCAAGCGGTCATTTTATCGCCACTTTATTTCCTACTTTTCAATATGAAAATTCCTTTAAAAGGCTTGTTTGTAAGTGCAATTATAGGACTCACAACATGCATTCTATGGAACCTAAATATCAAACCTATCACAAAAATCGATGGATTATTTCCTGGTTTTTTCGCAAATGTGATAACTGTCCTCTTCTTTTACTTTCTCGGAGGGCGGCAGAAGGTATTTTCGAAGGAGGAATTGGAGCAGATGCGTAACTCCGAACAGGTACAAACCAGAAAGCGATTAAGTGTACGCGATTTACAAATGCGAAACAATACGGTTTTAGGCTTATGTCTTGTATTTTTACAATTGATGCCGCTTGTATTTAGTGTAAATTCGCTAACGTATTCGAAGTTGATGTTAACACTTGTAAATGGGACCATGGCCATACTACTCATTTTTGGCGGATCTTTAG
>CAZIZB010000095.1:0-3473 GCA_964543635.1 uncultured Opitutales bacterium
GTAAGGTCGCCATCGGCGACCGTAGGACCACGGGTTCTACCCGTGGGTTTCTATCTTTGGCGAAAACAAACACAAAACCTACCATTGAAGCAGGTTTAGTGTTTTATAAGGCTATGAATGCAAAGGCCTAAGCTTTTTGGATCAGCTTATCGTGGTCTTTGCTTGGGAGGAGGATTTGGATGATGGCATTGTCGTCATGGGCGATGAGGTCCAACTTTCCGTGCCATTTAGCGACGATATCTTGGAATTCAGGGAAGCTGATACCAAGTTCGACTTCGTCGCCTAATTTCTGATCTTCGATAAACATACTGTTGAGGGCTTTTGCGGAAAAACCACCATTGGCAGCTTGCAAGAGGATTTGGGTATTGCCGAGCGGATCCTGATCGATAACAATCACGATTGTATTGCAACCCTTCGGTAATGCATGCA
Organism: uncultured Opitutales bacterium; assembly: GCA_964543635.1. Lineage (GTDB taxonomy): Bacteria > Verrucomicrobiota > Verrucomicrobiia > Opitutales > UBA9783 > JBKSMP01. The sequence continues at coordinate 430 of CAZIZB010000095.1, forward strand.
TGCAGGTTTTGAGTAGGTTATTGATAATTCTGCGCAACAAAACCGCATCTACGCGTGCAAAAAACGTCTCTTTCGCCTGCAATTGAATGTCGAGATTTTTGTTTAAAATGCTTTGTTTTTCGATGCAGCTAAGGACGCATTGATTCAGGTCTTCTAAATTTAAATGCTGATAATCTTTTAAATCACCAACGATAAAATCATTTACATACCCACACATTTCGTCCGCAATATTTTTAAGAAGTTGACTTTCTTTTTCATCAAATTCACTTGGTTTTTTCTGGGAAGTCAACAAATGAAATGCCATCAATGGCGACATCAAGTCATGCGATAAACTCCGTGCCATCATGTAGCGTTCGCGGTATTTTTCTTGTTCTTTTATATTTAAATTGGAACGTAATAAAAATAAAATAGCTACATATCCAACTACATAAAAACTATGTTGCCAAGCGAACATTTCTGGCCAAGAAAAATGACAATGATTTGTACAATAAAAAAACAAGGTAAAAAATGCCGTTAAAAAGCATGCAATTCCCATAGGGGTTTCATGTTTCTTCTCAACACTAGACAACATTACAACAAAAGAAAATAACAACGTTAATACGTGTAAACCGTTTTCTGAAGATGTCAAAAAGAGGTAAGCAGATGTAACTGGTAAACAGAAGAATAATGTCGTTAATTTAAGCCATTGAAAACGCTTTTCTTTAGCAAAAAGCTCTAAAGATCCGCCAAAGATAAGTAGTATTGCCATCGTACCATTAATGAGCGTTAATAGCAACTTTGAATAGGTTAACGAGTTCGCATTAAATACGAGTGGCATTAATTGTAAAAATACAAGACATAAGCCTAAAACAGTATTATTGCGCATTTGCAAGTCACGCACACTCGGCCGTTTTTTGGTTTGTGCCTTTTCTGCACGATGCATCTTTTCCAATTCTTCCTTCGAAAATACTTTTTGCCGTCCTCCTAGGAAGTAAAAGAAAAGGACTGTTATCACATTTGCGAAAAATCCTGGAAATAACCCGTCAATCTTAGTAATGGGTTTAATGTAAGTACTCCATAGAGTAGCAGTTGAAAATCCTACTACAGCACTTATAAATAAGCCTTTTAAAGGGATTTTCATATTGAAAATAAGGAAATATAGCGGAGATAAAATAACGGAAATCCAAACAGTGTTAACTAAAATTCTCGTTTCAAATATTCCTGTACATTGACTTGCGAAAATAACAGCACCAATTCCCATAAGAATTGTAGCAACACGAACCAATTTTAATTTAGATGTTTCTGTTATTTCTTTTTTGGTAAAAGGTAATATTACATCATTAATGAGTGCAATACTTCCACAATTTAAAATAGAATCGGCAGAAGACATTAAAACAGCTAAAATTCCTATAATTACTATACCAAAAATGCCAACAGGTAAACAATTCGTTATTAATGTAAATAAGGCTTGGTCACAACGATTTAAATTTGGAAATAAAACTCTAGCCCCCAAACCTAAAAATGCTGCAATAATGACAACAAACAAAAATGTTAATCCCAAATTGCGATATGCTTTTGCACCCTGTATGTGATTACTCGTCATTAATAGACGCTGAGTGTGATGTGGAGAAAGCATAGGAATCATTAATGGAAACATTAAAAACAAATAACGTCGAAAATTTTCTCCAGAAATTGTTATATGAGACTTAGGCAATTGATCCATCAAAGCTTGTATGCCTCCAATTTTTCCTAAGATAACAATTAATAGAATAGGAATGGCCAAAATAAGAACCATAAATTGTAAAACATCTGTAAATGTTACGGCACGTACTCCTCCTTTTCCGGTGTAAATAAGGAGAACACCCACTGAAATTAAAAGACTCGTTACATAAGAAAAACCAGTTAAAACGCTAATAGTAGTTCCCATAGCCATAAACTGCAAACCAACAGCAAGCATTTCATAAGTACATCCAACGACGCCTGCCAATAATTTGCCCGTTATACCATAAGACTTATAAAACATATCCCCTAAAGAACAACATCCATAAAAATTACTGAAACGATGTACCAAAAAAACACCAATAATAATATACGCTATAGGGAATCCTATTTGAGCTAAAATTTGTGTTATACCGATATCATAAAATTTTCCAACATTTCCCATCGTTGTTGTTCCACCAATAGCTGTAGCTGCAACGGTACAGTAGATAGCAAAATCAGAAAATTTTCTATTACCAATTGCATAATCACCGAAAGTTTTTATCTTTTTTCCGGAACTAAATCCTATATACAGCGTTGCAATAAGAAAAACTACGATGATTGAAATGTCAACAATATGCATGACTTTTTATTAATTGCATTTCGATAAAATGTCCAGCTTTTGATTCATTTTATAGTACAAAAATGGTTTGAGAAGTATTTACGGCCTTAAAAAGTGCATAAGGTCTTTTACTAAAACGATTTTAAAGCAAGACTAAAGGTAGAAAATACTTTCATTTAAAGATTGCATTATTTTGAAAAAAGAAAGCAAAAGGGAACTCTGTCGAGTCCCCGCTAAAATTTAAAAAACTAACTATGAATATATACTCACAGGTCTGGAGTAAGAAGTCAAATACAAATTTGAATTTCTTAAAAATTTATAGAAAGGATGCACGTTAATGTATCCTTTCCCTTATAATGATTCACAAAATAAACCAGAAGAAGTTCTTTTTTCAGGGTTTAATTTAAACAGTTCGCAAAGTCCACAAGGAGGTTTTGGTCTAACTCCTAATAGACTTACGTTTGATAAAAACATAACAGATTTCGCAGCAAGATTATTTCCAGTTCTCGTTTCCTTAAGTAAAAGGGTTCCTGCAAAAGTCGGAGCTAAAAAAGTCTGCGATGACGCATGAATAATGAAAAAAACAACCATTGTAAGAGTGTTAAAAAATTTTAACATTATTTTTCACCGTTCAAACCACATAATTACTGACTTTATCGGAAGTTTTCCCTTCGACTTTTGCAGGATGTCTAATAATGAAAAAGGATATTGTTTTGTAACAAATAAAGTTTTGTGTGATTGGTTT
>CAZIZB010000096.1:0-3471 GCA_964543635.1 uncultured Opitutales bacterium
TGAAAAATTTTTACCGTTAAAAGTATTGAATTAATTCCTTAAAAGTTGTATAGTTTTTATATGAAAGAGGGATTGCCAAGATTGACTGCAGAAGAGGCTGCAGCTTTTATAAAACATGGGGATGCGGTAGCTTGTAGTGGATTTTCGGCTGCAGGTTCTCCTAAAGTTATTTTAGAAAGTCTTGCAAAGCACGCCGAAACTTTACATGCAGAAGGAAAAGAATTTCAAATAAAATTATTTACGGGTGCTTCTTCAAGCGATCATGTGGATGGTGTTCTGAGTCGTGCAAAGGCGGTTTCGCATCGTTTCCCATATCAGTCGAGTAAGGACATGCGAACGGCGATTAATGCAGGTGAAGTGGCCTATGCCGATTTGCATTTATCGGGGTATCCGCAATTTATTAATTATGGATTTTTAGGGCCTATTGATGTGGCTTGTATTGAAGTTGCGGATTATACAGAAGATGGGGAATTGGTATTGACAGCTGCGGTTGGGGCGAGTCCAACGTTTTGTCGTAATGCCAAGCATATTTTGTTGGAACATAATACCTATCATCCCAAATCGATAGTAGGTATGCACGATCTTTACGAGCTTGAAAACCCGCCGCATCGCAAGCCTATTCCTTTGACACGTGTAGAGGATCGTATCGGTCGTACTACGCTTAAGGTCGATCCTAAAAAGATTATTGGTGTGGTCGAAACGTGTGCTGCTGATGGTGTTGCTGACTTTAAAGAAATCAATGCTGTTCATGAAAAGATTGGGCAACATGTGGCGGAATTTTTTGTCCAAGAAATGGCGAAAGGACGCATACCAAAGACCTTCTTACCTGTACAATCAGGTGTTGGGAATATTGCAAATGCGGTTTTAAAGACGATGGGCTTGGAGAAAAGAATTCCGGCGTTTGAAGTCTATAGTGAAGTCGCACAAGATGCTGTTTTTGAGCTGATGGAAATGGATCGCGTTTCTTTTACAAGTGCATGTTCTTTGACACTTACGGATGCTCGTATGCAGCAGGTTTACAACAATTGGGATTTTTACAAAAATCGTCTTATTTTGCGCCCTGAAGAGATTACGAATCATCCAGAAATTATTCGCCGATTGGGACTTTTAACCTTAAATGCAGCCCTAGAAGTCGATTGTTTCGGTAATGTTAATAGTACGCACGTGTTTGGAACCAATTTGATGAACGGTATTGGTGGTTCAGGAGATTTTGCACGTAATGGTTACATTTCTATCTTTACTTTGCCCTCAACGGCTAAAAATGGTACGATTTCGAGTATTGTGCCATTTTGTTCGCACATAGATCATACGGAACATGATACGCAAATTATTATAACTGAACAGGGTATTGCAGATTTACGTGGAAAATCGCCAGAAGAACGTGCTAAGTGCATTATAGAAAATTGTGTTCATCCAGATTATAAGCCTATTTTACAAGCTTATTTGAAGCGAACAAAAAACAAGCATATTACACATGATCTGTCTTGTGCATTTGCGCTTTATGAAGCCTTTTCAAAAACAGGCGATATGCGTAATTGTCAATTTTAGTAAATGGCTCATACGGTTTATATTGCTTTAGGATCTAATCTTGGCGATCGATTGCGGAACTTACAATTGGCAGTAGATGCATTGGCGCATTTGCTGAAAAATGTACGTACTTCGATTGTTCTGGAAACAGAGGCATTATTGTTGCCTGGATCACCTAAAGAATGGAATTTAGCCTATTACAACATGATTGTATGTGGGCAGACAGATTTATCGCCGCTTGCCTTATTGGAACAGTTGCAAGCAATTGAAGTCAAATTGGGGCGTGTAAAAGAACATCCTCAATGGGGCCCACGAACGATCGATTTGGATATTCTGCTTTACGATGAATTAATGCTTGATACGGAGGTATTAAAAATTCCGCATGCAGAGCTAAAGAATCGTGATTTTTTACTCCATTTAATGGCTTTAGTGTCGCCTGATTTAAAGTATCCTAAAAGCGATTTGTCATTTGAAGCCTTAGCTCGAGAAAAGTTAAAAGAAACCGGTACGTGTTTTCATAAAACTTTTACTTTACATCCCCAATTGGTAGGTATTGTCAATGTAACCCCTGATTCTTTTTCAGATGGAGGTAATTATTTTAAACCCGAAGCAGCCGTGCAGCACTGTTACGAGCTTATAGAAGCAGGTGCAAGCGTTTTAGATGTGGGGGCTCAATCTACACGTCCAGGAGCTCATTTATTAACGATAGAAAAAGAATGGCAGCGCTTGGAGCCCGTTTTGTCCCAACTTGATTTTGAAAAAGTTGCTGTTAGTGTTGATACCTATCAGGATGCAATCGTTGAGCGTTTATTGAAGCAATTTCCGATAGCCTGGATTAATGACGTTTCGGGGCGTTTACAAGCATCAACATTACGTTTAATTGCCGATTCAGGTTGTAAATTGTGTACGATGCATGCGCTCCATGTGCCACCTGTTTCGGGTGAATATCTCGAAAACCCTTTACAAAGCCTAAAAGAGTGGTGTGAGCAGCAAATTGAACAGCTTACCCATTGTGGTTTTACGCTTAAGAACATTATCTTAGATCCTGGTATTGGTTTTGGCAAATCTCCTTATCAAACAGGTTTTTTAATACAAAAGATGGATGATTTACGGCGATTGGGTTGTGAACTTCTCGTTGGACATTCTCGAAAATCTTACCTTAATCTTTTGGGCGAACGAGAAGCTAAAGATCGTGATATTGAAACGCTTGCTATTTCCTACTGTTTAAAGGATAAAGTTGATTATTTGCGTGTGCATAATGTAGCCTTACATCAACGATTTTTTACTGCACAACATTGGATTGAAAATTGTCATGAAAGTTGAAGCTATACGAACCGATCGTGTTGACCAAGCCCAAGATTTAAATGCCTTTGTAGAGCGTTTTTTGCCACAGTTAGAGGAGAATTCTATTGTGGTCATTACCTCTAAAATCGTAAGCTTATGTGAAGGTCGTACGATTCCTAAAAAGGATGTAAAAAAGTATGATCTGATTACTCAGGAAGCCGAAAAGATTATTCCTAATGAGGAAAGTAAGGATACCAGCATTGTTTTAACCTATACGCATGGCTTGCTTATTCCTTCGGCAGGAATTGATGAGTCGAATGGACAAGATGCATTTATCCTGTACCCTCAAAATCCTTTTGATTCCGCCTTTGAGCTTTGGCAGTTTTTACGAAATAAGTATAGCTTGGAAAATTTAGGTGTGATTATTTCGGATAGCCATACAACGCCGTTACGTAAAGGTGTTACGGGAATTGCACTGGCTTGGTGGGGTTTTAATCCTATTAAAAGCTATGTGGGCGCTCCCGACCTTTTCGGACATCCATTACGCGTAACTTATGTAAATGTAGCCGATGCTTTAGCCATTTCTGCAGTCTTTGCAATGGGCGAAGGAGCCGAATGTACGCCTATAGCTCTCATCCAAGAAGCTCCACATGTTGCCTT
>CAZIZB010000097.1:0-3444 GCA_964543635.1 uncultured Opitutales bacterium
TATTTTGGGATGGACGAAAAGGCAAAGTTTCGCGAGAGTAGATATATGGGGAAAAACTTTGTACATTTGCATGTGCATTCCGAGTACAGTTTGCTCGATGGTGCTTGTCGTATGGATCGTTTGATTCAGCGGGCAAGTGAGCTTCAAATGCCGGCATTGGCACTTACGGATCACGGAAATTTGTTTGGAATTCCCCAATTTTATAAAGCCGCCAAGAAGGCAGGTATTAAGCCCTTATTAGGCTGTGAAATTTACTTGATGTACGAAGGATCGCGGTTAGAAAAGCGGCGTGATCAAGGTACAGAAGGCTTAAAATTAGGTCATAGTTGCTTGATTGCTCAAAATTGGCAAGGATTTAAGAATTTAACACAACTCGTTTCGGATGCTCACGTCAATGGTTTTTATTACAAACCGAGAACGGATTTGGAGCAATTACGAAAGTATAGTGAAGGTTTAATGGCTACATCTGGATGTCTTGCGGGCATTATTCCTCAATTTTTACTACGCGGTGATTACGACAAAGCCAAACAAGCTTTGGAACGATTTCTCGATATTTTTGGCCCTGAAAATTATTACATAGAGATCCAAAATCAAGGTCTTCAAGAGCAGACAGAGATTAATCCATTGCTACATCAATTAGCGCAAGAATTTGGCGTAAAATGCATTGCAACCAATGACGTGCATTATGTTTACCAAAAAGATTGGGAAGCTCAAGATGCGCTTTTGTGTATTCAAACAGGCAATAAGGTTAGCGAAGAAGAACGGATGCGGATGCCCAATCATCAGTTTTATTTGAAGTCGCACGAAGAAATGGCATTGGCCTTTCAAGACCATCCCGAATACCTCGAAAATACGATGGATTTTGTGGAACGCTGCGATGTAGAATTACCTTTTGGAGAAAATCATTATCCCGTTTTTAGTCTAAAGCATTTGCCAGAAAGCTATCAGAAGCAGTATGCTACTAATAAGGATTTATTTTATGCGCTATGTATTCAAGGCTTAAAAAAGCGCTACGACATTGATTTTGAAACTGAGACTGGCCCTGAGGCGTTCGGTTTGTCGCCACATGAAGTCGTGGAGCGGTTAAAATACGAATGGAAGATTATTGAACAAGCGGGTTTTACGGATTACTTTCTTATTGTTTGGGACTTTATCCATTGGGCTAAAACGCAAGGTATTCCAGTAGGTCCTGGAAGAGGTTCGGCAGCGGGTTCGCTTGTGGCCTATTTGATGACCATTACGGATACGGATCCATTACGCTTCAATCTCCTTTTTGAACGTTTTCTCAACCCAGAACGTGTTTCTCCACCCGATATCGATATTGATTTTTGCATGCGTCGTCGTGAAGAAGTTATTCAATACGTTCGTCAGACTTATGGCGCATCCAATGTAGGCAATATCATTACCTTTGGAACATTGGGGGCTAAAATGGTAGTACGCGATTTGGCCCGTGTTTACGATATTCCCTACGCAGAAGCCGATCGTTGGTCCAAAATGATTCCGGACGATTTGAAAATCACTCTATCGGGTGCCCTTGAAAAATCCTACGAACTTAAGCAGGAAGTGGAAACCAATCCTTCGGCTGAAAAAGTATTTGAAGAAGGACAGGTTCTGGAAGGGATCGCGCGGAATTCGGGTACCCACGCTTGTGGTATCATTATTTGGGATAAGCCGTTAACAGAAATCATTCCAACAACACTGCAAGACGAGGTTCTAACCACTCAGTATTCCAAAGAATATGTAGAAGAATTAGGCCTGCTTAAGATGGACTTTTTGGGGCTAAAAACGCTTACCATTATTAGCGACGCCCAAGATTTAATTCGTAAACAAGTTGATAAAGAGTTCGATATTCATAACATCTCTTTTGAAGATCCAAAGACGTTTGCGATGCTCAATAAGGGTGAAACGATCGGTGTTTTCCAATTTGAAGGTGCATTTGTGCAAAAAATTTGTCAGCAGTTTGAACTCAATTCGATCGATGAAATCAGCGCCCTTAGTGCTCTCAATCGTCCTGGACCGATGGAATGGATTCCAGATTATATCGAAGGGAAAAAACACCCAGAGAAGATAAAATATATTCATCCATTATTGGAAAATGTTTGCCGTAAAACCTATGGAATACTTGTTTTCCAGGAGCAAGTTATGCAGGCAGCTCAGATTATCGCAGGTTATAGCTTAGGCGGTGCGGATATTTTGCGACGAGCGATGGGTAAGAAAAAAGTCGATGTTATGAATGCCCAACGCGAGATTTTCGTAAAAGGTGCTTGGGAGCAACATAGCATTCCCGATGGTCGCGCAAATGAAATCTTCGATGTGCTTGCTAAATTCGCCGGTTATGGATTCAATAAATCGCACTCAGATGCTTACGCAATTATCATTTATCAGACAGCTTATTTAAAGGCTAATTATCCTACGCAGTTTATGGCAGCCATCCTTTCGTCAGAATTAGGAAATGCAGATAAATTGTCGTTTTACATCGAAAATTGTCGAAGCTCATTGGGAATTGAGATTCTTGGGCCAGATATTAATGAATCCTTAGATGTCTTTACCCCTGTCGCTTTTGATCAGAAAAAACAGATTCGTTTTGGTCTAGCAGCCATTAAGGGTGTTGGCGATATCGCTGCATCAAAGATTTTGGAAGAACGCAATCGTAATGGTAAATTTACTTCGTTTACGGATTTTGCAAAACGTGTAGATCCCAAAGCTTCCAATCGGCGTGTCGTTGAAAACCTTATCAAAGCAGGTGCTTTTGATGCTTTTGGGGAAGATCGACGTTACTTGCTCGAAAACATGGATAGTTTGCTTAAATCAGCGTCCATTGCTCAGCAAGATTTACAGAAAGGCCAAGCATCTCTGTTTGATCTAGATGAACTATTAAGTGTTCCTGAACCTGTTGTTGAAGCTAAACAAACACGTACAATGCCCTTTTTCGAAAAATTAAATTATGAAAAAGAGCTGTTAGGGTTCTACCTTTCAGGACATCCCTTAGACTCTCTTATGGGGCTTGAAAAAGTCTTTGAAACCTTTGAACCCGAAGAGTTACCTTTGGTTCCTGGAGGTGAAACTTTTCGTATTTGTGGGGTTGTTGAAGATGTTACCAAGCGTATTTCTAAAAAGACGAATCGTCCTTGGTTAGCCTTTGTACTTTCTACCAAAGAAACCCGTTATGAACTTCAATTGTTTTCAGAAAGTTTTGAAAAATTTGGCCACTTTGTTCAAGAAGGAGCTTTGCTTATTATTGAAGGAACCATTCGAAAAACAAAAGAAGGTTACCAACTCAACACGCAACGTGTGATCGATTTTCAGAAACATTTCCCTAATTTAATTAAGCGTTTGCATTGGATTCTTAAGCCCGTCGCAGGAGCAAAAAACTTTTTTGAGGAACTTGCGACTATTATAAAAAATAAAGACGGTTCTATGGAAATGAAAGTAAGTTTTGCTATT
>CAZIZB010000098.1:0-3426 GCA_964543635.1 uncultured Opitutales bacterium
TATTGATAATTCTACGCAACAGAACCGCATCTACGCGTGCAAAAACCGTCTCTTTCGTTTGCAATTGAATGTCGAAGTTTTTATTCAAAATACTTTGCTTTTCAATACAGCTGAGGACACATTGGTTCAGGTCTTCGAGTCTTAATTGTGACTGATCTTTTAAACCACCGACAATGAAATCATCGATATAACTGCCCATTTCATTGGCAATATTTTTTAGGAGCTGGCTTTCTTTTTCATCTAATTCTATCTTCTTTTTATTTCCAACAAGCAAGTGAAATGCCATCAATGGTGACATCAAGTCATGTGATAAGCTCCGAGCCATCAGGTAGCGTTCGCGGTAAGCAATCAATTCCTTTTCTTTACGCACTGTTTTCGAACAAGAACGTAATAAAAATAGAATAGCCACATACCCAAACACATAAGAACTATGTTGCCAAGAAAAGGTTTCAGGCCAACACAAAACATAATTATTTTTTTGATAAAAGAGAGCTACTATAAGAGTTGTTAGACAACACGTAATGATTATTTTCTTTTCGTGTTTTTCTTCAATACTTAAAAGCATCACAACGAATGACAATACTAAGGTTAATATATGTAGTCCATTTTCCTGAGATGCTACTAAAAAATAAGCCGATGTAACAGGCAAACAGAAGAACAATGTCGTTAGTTTGAGCCATTGCAAACGCTTTTCTTCTGCAAAAATTTCTAAAGAGTTTCCAAAAATAAGCAGTACGGCCAACGTTCCGTTTACAAGCGTTAACATTAGTTTTGAATAAGATAAGGATCCTCCTTCAAACACAAGTGGTATTAATTGCAAAAACACAAGACATAATCCTAAAAATATATTATTTCGCATTTGTAAATCACGAACGCTTAGACATTTCTTTGCTTGTAGAGTTTCAGTTCGGTACATACTTGCTAATTCCTCTTTTGAAAACACCTTTTGTCGGCCCTCAAGGAAGTAAAAGAAAAGTACTGTTACAACATTTGCTAAAAAACCAAAAAATACACCGTCAATTTTTACAATAGGTTTTAGATTTATATTCCATAAAACGCTGGTAGTAAGTCCTACAATTGCACTTATAAACAATGCCTTCATAGACACTTTCATATTAAATAAAAGAAAATATAAAGGTGACAAAATAACAGAAAGCCAAAACGTACTGTTTATAAGTCTTGTCTCAAATATACCACTACATTGACTCGCAAAAATTAATGCCAAAATTCCCATTAATACAGAAACGGTTCGAGCCATTTTTAATTTTTTAGCTTCAGATAAATCTTTTTTTGAAAATGGTAAAATAATATCATTTACTAACACAACACTTCCAGCATTTAAAGCGGAATCTGCAGAAGACATTAAAACAGCAAAAATACCAACAATAGCGATTCCTAAAATTCCAACAGGTAAACAATTTGTAATTAAAGTGAGCAAAGCTTGATCTGAATGTGATAAAGCTGGTAATAAAATCTTACTAGATAACCCTAATATCAGCGTCAAAATTACTACAAATAAAAAAACATAAATTAAATAATGATAAGCTTTTACACCTTGTTGACGATTGCTTGTCATTAATAATCGTTGCGCATGATGTGGCGCAAGCGATGGTAGCATAAGCGGTATTATCAGAAATAGGTAACGACGTAAAGTTTCATTGTTAATCGTTTTATGCGATTGCGGTAATTGGGTGATTAATTCCTGTAAACCGCCAACTTTTTGGACGATAATTATTGTAAAAATAGGGATAATTAAAATAAGCGCCATGAATTGCAAAACGTCAGTAAAGGTTACCGCTCTTATACCCCCTCTCCCAGTATAAGTAAGAACAATTCCTACTGAAATAAAAAGACTTATTTGATAAGAAAAACCTGTTAAAATACTAATAGCAGTTCCCATTGCCATAAACTGTATCCCCGTACCGAGAATTTCATAAATAAATCCAGATATTCCTACCATGACTTTACCCGTTAAACCGTATGGTTTATAAAACATATCTCCTAAAGAATAACAGCCATAGTAATTCCCAAATCGACGTGCAACTAGCGCAATAATAGCAAATGAAGCCGCAGAACCTATTTGGGTTAAAAGTTGAACAATACCAACATCATAAATTTTCCCCGCTTTCCCAATAATTGTACCGCCACCGATACATGTAGCCGCAACCGTACAAAAAATAGCAAAATCAGAAAATTTCCTATTACCGATCGCATAATCACTAAAGGTTTTAATCTTTTTTCCAGAGCTGAAACCTATATATAGCGTTGCAATAAGAAAAGCTACGATAATTGAAATGTCAATAATATGCATGACTTCTTATTAGTTGGATTTTAATAAAATGTCCAGCTTTTGATTCATTTTATAGTACAAAAATGATTTGAGAGTTGTTAGACTAACAGAAGTGAACACCAATAAAACGCTTTGTCAGCCCTTAAAAAGATGATAAAATAGGGCAAATAATAAAAAACCTATTTTAAAAGCTAATTTATGAAGACGATCTGGAAATGAATCAAACCCTAAAAAATAAGCAAAAAAATATTAGACGTCCTGCAAAAGTCCAAAGTGTAAAAATTTTTATGGGAAATTGTTTTATGGGAAATTTTAAAAAAGTCAGTAAATTTCAGGCAAAATCTGATTTTAAATTTTCCCAAATTCCCCGCTATAGCTCCACTTTATCCTTGTTTTCGACTTTTGTAGGATATTTATTGAATACAACAATTAAACTGCATCCGTGATTTAGATTTTTTATTTTGAATAGGTACAAAAATGCTATTTATTTCCGCAAAATTAGGTTGAGGATTATATATATTTTTTCGAAACTCAGGAAATGTTTTAGGATTTTCTTTTTCATCTGGCCAAAGTTGTATTAATTTATGCAAACAAGATGCAACCGCATGATAACATTCATTAGGTTCTTGGTAGGGGGGGAATTCTATTTTTTCATACATCGCTATTAGTAAGAGATAAGAAAAATAAATTTTTTTATTAAAATTGTATTCTTGCATATAATCATAGATTCTGATAAATCCTAAAAGAATGTTTTGTGGTTGTATTATATATTCGTTCCAACTTTGCTTTAGATTGTCTTCTAAAGGATATTTAATAAGAATATTTACATCAACTTGTCTAATATAAAAACTAGGTTCTACAGGCTTGGCTATAACAATACGTTTTAATTCTTCTACCTCTTCATCAGAAAAATGTAAAATATGAGAGCAGTTAGGGACAAGTTCGGCCATGGTATAGGAAAGTGCTAGAAAAAGCACTATTAAGCTATTAAATATGTTTTTCACAATAAAAGCAAATAAAATACAAAAAAGACTTTGTAAAGTTTGATTTTAGTCTTTTTTACCTTTTGTAGACTGTTGAATAAGTAAAGATTTCAGTAAAATAAGGATTGCATAAAAGCTTGTGGCGACTTTTAA
>CAZIZB010000099.1:0-3394 GCA_964543635.1 uncultured Opitutales bacterium
GTCTAATCAATTTCTTATTGCTTCGCAAAATAATACTCCAAAAAGGTTTTTGCGATAGGAGAGCAAGTTTTACCGCCCCAAAAGTTATTGCCAAAGCCTTCTTGTTCGATTTCTACACAAAAAGCGATTTGTGGGTTTTTAACAGGAGCGAAACCGACGAGCCAACCGATATGGGTATATTGATTTTTGCCGGCAATTTTAATTTGAGCGGTTCCGGTTTTGATCGCCGTAGAGAGTTTTGGAAAGTAAGCTTCTCCGACCTTTTGCATACCTCGAATTAGTGTATTCCACGCAGGTAACGGTAAAGCGGTTTCTGCAGTCCATGTTTTCGGAATTACTAAATGAGGTACAAAAACATTTTTGTTCATCGCGAGAGCTGCAGCAAAACAGGTCATTTTAAAAGGTGTTTCTAGCAAATATCCTTGACCAATAAGCATGTTAGCCGTATCGCCATCTGACCAAGTTTCTCCAATACGACGTTTCTTCCATTCCGGCGAAGGTATCAACAAACGATCTGTTTCATAAGGCAAATCGATACCGGTTGGGACATTCAAGTAATAAAAGCAAGCCTCACGATGTAAAAGTGTAGGTCCTAGCTGCAAGCCAAATTTAAACATAAAGGGATTGCAACTTTTTTGGATGGCTTCAATGGTGTTTAATAATCCATGGCCTCGATGCTGATGGCATTTAAAGGAACGATTTCCAATACGATAAGCCCCTTCACAATAAATGGTTGAATGTTCATCGATTAAATGAGCTCGTAAGAGTGCACTTAACGACACTAATTTAAAGGTGGATCCTGGAGGATATAGACCTTGAATAGCTCGATTCAGCCACGCTCCACTCTCGGTAATTTCATTAAAAAGTTTTTTGGTTATAAAGGGGGTTAATTCATTTAGGTCGAAATCCGGCTTACTAACCATAGCTAATACATCTCCAGACTTAACATCTACAATAGAAATCGATCCTTTATAGCCTTCAAGCGCACGTTCACAAACTCTTTGTAAATCAATATCCAAGGAAACTTGAATCGGATTTCCATTAACGCAGGGAATGGACAAAATACGTTTTTGCTCTCGTCCTGAAGGGGTTACACGCCAAATATCGCCTCCATTATAACCGCTGAGTTCTTCATCGTAAAAGGCTTCTATACCCGTTCGACCTTTTTCTTTTGGGAGAAAAAACGTTCGCAAATCATTACCGGGAATGTTGTCAGATTTGAGTTCTGGTGAACGTGCGACATAACCAAGTACATGGCAAGCCGTACGCCCATAAGGATAATAACGAACTTTCTCAACAGCCACATGAAAAGGACCATTTATCGGCAATAAATTCAATAATTGTGCATATAAATCCTTTGAAAGATCTTTTGCTAATGTCAAAGGAAGCAAGATATTTTGTTGATAATGTTGTAGTAAGGATTTTTTGGAAATATGAAAGGGAATAGGTCCTATTTTTTGAGCATAAGGCAATAAAGCGTCATGAACTAAAGCCCATAATTGTTCCTGTCGTGCAGCTGTTTCCACGTTTTTTTTGAAAAAAACTTCCGCCTTATTCTTAAAATAATTTAAATCGACATATAAACAATAGGAATCACGATGTGTCGCTAAGATTTTTCCATTTCTATCGGTAATAGCCCCGCGAATTCCAGGATACAAAATCCTTCGCAAACATTGCTTTTCATTTAAACGGTTATAGGTAAAAAACTCTAAGTATTGACGACAAAATATCGTTCCTGCTAAAATGCAAAATAGCAGTGTGATTACTACTTGCAAAAAACGAATTCGTCCTAGGTTGGAACGATATGTGTCAAAACGAACCATGTATTTATTATCGATGAAAACTCAAAACACTTCAATTAAATTTTAGCAGATCTTATACTCACGAAAATATGGACCCAAAATTGTCAAAAGCGACAACGACCCTGGTCGGGATGACTGGATTCGAACCAGCGACACCTACGTCCCGAACGTAGCGCTCTACCAGGCTGAGCTACATCCCGCTCCTTTTAATTAGAAAAATAAAACGATCAATGAATCAAGCTTTTAAGTGAGAAAAAATAACATAAAGCTGTCGCAGCAGCATCAGACTCGTCTGGTGGCAAGCAAGCTGGAAGACGCAACAATTGAACTAACATTTTGCCTACTTGTTCCTTAGTAGCTTGTCCTACACCAACGACAGACTTTTTAATTCGTAAGGGTGGAAATTCTTTAACGGGCAAATTTTTCAAAGCGACCGCGGCTAAACAGGCTCCACGTGCAGATCCTAAAATATGTGCTGTTTTAGAATTTTGAACATAAATTGTACTTTCAACACAAACTGCTTTTACCGCAAAGGTCTCTAAAAAACGCTGAGTCGTAAGAAACAGTTCACCTAAGCATTCCACAAAATCTAACTTAGGACTCAGTTTTAGGGTTAAAGAATCCAGCAGTTTAAACTGTCCTTGTCGTACTTCTACAACCGCAAAACCTGACCCACGCAGGCTGGGATCAATCCCCAATATAATACCTTCAAAATTTGCATTCTTTACTACAGGGGTTTTAACGAGCTGACTGTTTCCTTTTAAATGCTTCGTCCACAAATTTCGTCGACTATTCATTTCTGCAATGGTGGAATACGTAATTTCATGCCGATTTTTAAGCTATTAGCGGAAGGTAAAACGTCACGATTGGCTTCAAAGATGATATTCCATTTAACAGCACTTCCATACATTTTTAAGCTGATTTTGGACAACGAATCTTCATTTTGAACCGTATAAATGCGTTCTTCAGTA
Source organism: uncultured Opitutales bacterium (assembly GCA_964543635.1). Taxonomy (GTDB): domain Bacteria; phylum Verrucomicrobiota; class Verrucomicrobiia; order Opitutales; family UBA9783; genus JBKSMP01. The sequence continues at coordinate 2,774 of CAZIZB010000099.1, forward strand.
AAAGAAGATGTTGCAGCAACCGGTGCAACGGTTTCACCCGTAATCGCGACAGCCTTTGTTTGTGAGGTTCTTAAACGCAATAATTCTGTTTTTAAACGACTATTTTCAGCTCGAACTTGCTTTAAAACTTCAATTAAATTTAGGTATTCTGGAGACTCACTATAGCGATCATTCAAAGGCAAAGTACGTGCAAATTCTTTTTTAGCGGTTTCAATCATCTGTAATACTAAGTGTACACGTTTTCCTTCCGGCTCTTGTATTAGATATTGTCGAAAATGGTAAATTGCAAAAACAGGATCCTTTTGAATGCTTAGATACAATTGCCCCAATTCAAAATGAGTATTTGGACTAAAATCCTTTCGCTGAGTAAGTAAACGGTTAAATAATTTAAAGGCCTCTTCTGCTCTATTTTCCCTCAGACACTGCTGTCCCTTTTGGTATAATGACTCTTCTAATTCTGCTACAACATTTCTATCATTTTTGCATCCACTCAGCAAAAAACTTAAACAAATCAGCCATAACCAACGAATCATCTCTTTATTAAGATCTCAAAATTCCTCTTAAAGCGCAAGAAAAATCTATTTCTATTTCAATCTTAAACATCTTTGAAACGTATAAATA
>CAZIZB010000100.1:0-3380 GCA_964543635.1 uncultured Opitutales bacterium
AAAATATTTCTCGCTCTATAGTTTATACTATCGGCATTTTTGCTAAAATCTTAAGAAAATTTTTGAAAATCAATAGGTAAAAAGCAAAAAACAATAAAACTTGAAATAAATATCAATTCAAATATAAACAATCATACCAAAATTTTAAGGCCTTAAATAATTAAGTCACCTAACAGACCTTTAATCTAACTCTTGAAAAGCTTATTAAATTTAAATATATAAAAAATTTTTTGAACTTTCCTAAAAACTTAATGCTTTAACATATCTTTTATGCTCGAAAATTTAGCTTCTCAAGATATTTCTGGTACCTGAAGAGGGGGTCGAACCCTCACTCTCGTGAAAGAACTGGATTTTGAGTCCAGCGCGTCTGCCAATTCCGCCATCCAGGCACTTATAATAATAAAGATCTAAAACTCATAAAAGTGGATTTTCCAATACTTGGCAAGTCATTTTTTATAAAAATTTTTGAATTTGCAACATAAACACTCTTTTTAAGTCCTCAAAATTTTTCTCAAATTCCAAACTAAAGATTTACTCAAAATTGAATTGACGCAAGGCCAAAATCTATAGATAATTTTTTTATGAAGCTAGTTAGGCAATTAAGTATAGGAACCTCCATTATGTTAGGCACGCAAATTATGAATGCCGAAATTGAAAAAGCAGCGGATGCTGCAGTAAACTCGACGCAACAAGCAGCTCCTATCCAGGAAGTCGCTGCCCCTAAAGAAACTGAAAAAGTTTATACAGAAGCAGAACAAGCCGCGTTTTTGGAAACGTATGGTTGGATCACTTTTATGCAAAGTGGGGTTCGCAATTTGGGGCTTAATGCCAAAGAAATTGAAAGTTTTCTAAAAGGTGCCAAAGCTGCCGCAGAAGGCAAAGAAGCTCCTCAAAAATTAGGCGAGCAGGTTGAAGACATGCAAAAGTTCCTTCAACAAAAAGCTGCTGCTTATGAGAAAATCCATCAAGAACAAATGAAAATAACTGCAGAAAAAAATAGAAAAGCTGGCGATGAATTCATGCAAGCTTTGTTAAAAAAGAATAACAAAATAAAAACAACCACATCGGGTCTAAGCTACGAAATCATCTCTGAAGGTGATGTAAATGTAAAAGCTACTGAGGTAGATACGGTTGAAATCCTTTATACCGGTAAGACAATTGACGGTAAGGTTTTTGACGAATCCAAAGAAAAAGCTATTACTTTCCCATTAAACGGTGTTGTTGCAGGCATTAAAGAAGGTTTGCAACTTGTGGGTCAAGGTGGTAAAATCGTGCTCTATATCCCCGATAGCTTAGCCTATGGAGAATATGATATTCCAAGTATTCCTGCAGGTTCACGTCTCATTTTTGAAGTTGAATTGGTAAAAGTTAACAAAGCAACTTCTCAAGAAGACAACAAAAAGCTTGAGGATAGCAAAAAATAAGAATCTATTTATCTGATAAAGAAGGCCGATAAAATCGGCTTTTTTTGTTGCCAAATTTTCCAAAAATTTTTGAATAAATTATAGGGGTGCGAACTTATTGGATCGCAAATTTTAGTCTATAAAATTATCCTGAGAATACATATTACGGGATCTCCGGAGTAAGATGGCTGTTATGCCTTTTCGGAAGGACAACAAAAGTTTTGCCACGAGAACCCACCTAAATAGACAAGAGGCATAATTTTATAAACTCTTACGTTCCTTTCAGCTCGAGCAACACCCCTCTATTGAAAAAATTTTTACAAAAAATCTCTCAACGCCTACGTTGTTCAATTGCCCATTGATAAACCGATTCGTACTGTTTTGCAGAAGTATGCCAAGTGAAATCTTTGGCCATTGCTTGTAGACGCATTTGTTCGAACATACTTCTTTTATCAAAATAAGTTGCACAAGCCCAGCCAATTGTGTTGTAAAGCGCATCATTAGTGAGATGGTCGAAGCAAAAACCACAACCTTTTCCACTTTGTTCATCTAAATTATCGACAGTATCTGCTAATCCACCTGTTTTACGTACCAACGGCAAGGTGCCGTAACGCATCGAATACATTTGATTTAGCCCACAGGGTTCAAACCGACTTGGCATCACAAATACGTCACATCCAGCCTCAATTTGATGTGCCAAAGGGCCATCATAACCGATATAAACACGCATTTTTTGTGGAAATTGAAAAGCTAAATAATTCAGCGTTCTTTCCCAAGAAAATTCTCCGTTTCCTAAAAATACGATTTGAAAGTCCATATGCTCAAACAAGTGCGGCAAAATGGCCATTAAAACGTCCAAGCCTTTTTGCTGGTAAAGCCGACTGACAACCCCAAACAGTGGAACATCGCGTTCTGGAAGTCCAAATCGTCGCTGCAAAGCTTGCTTACAGATGGCTTTACCGGAAAGATTTTCAGATGAGTACTTAGCCGCAATGAAAGGATCGGTAGCTGGATTCCATAAATCAGTATCAATACCGTTCAAAATGCCAATCAAATCAGCTGCTTTAAAACGCAAGACATCATCAAGTCCAAAGCCGTGCTCTTTTGTTTGAATTTCTTGAGCATAAGTAGGGCTAACGGTCGTCAATTTCGTTGCGTGATATAGTGCGCTTTTCATGAAATTAATCGCACCTAAAGCTTCTAAACTGTCCGATCGATATTCAGAAAACGGAATGCCTGCATAAGCTAAAACATCAGGCGAAAAAAGTCCTTGATGTTCCAAGTTATGGATCGTAAAAACTGTAGCTATTTGCCCCAATTTAGATTCTTTTTCAGTTGTGTTTAAAAAAACCGGAAGGAGTCCTGTCGTCCAATCGTGGCAGTGAATAACATCTGGAATCCAAGCAAATGCTTTGCAAATATCTAAAACGGCACGTGAAAAAAATGCGAAACGTTCCCCATTATTGTCACAAGCATAGACATTTTCTGAACCAAAATAGTGTTGGTAGTCTACAAAATAATAAACAACATCCTCTCTGTATTTCCAAACACGACATAAACGTTCATGGTTTCCTAAATGAACGGTGATATTGTCGTAATAAATCCAATCTTCTTGTGGCTGTATAGATCCATATAAAGGCAAAATAATACGTACATCATGCCCTAATTGTTTCAAATATTTGGGCAATGCACCTATAACATCTCCTAACCCACCTACCTTTGCAAAAGGGTAGCATTCTGGACTTACCATTAAAATTTTCATTGCGTTCTTATTAAAACGATAGCCAGTTTTACTAAAATTGGCAAGCTCTATCTAGGAAGCAAGAAAAAGAGGAAAATAAAATTATAACTATAAAACAAAACAAAAATAGAATTGGGAAATTAGCAAAGCAATAAAAACAACATAGGTTACATATAAAAACCCGTTGCGAACGCGTGCATGCTTACTATGCTTAGGTTTTGGAACCGTAAGGCATT
>CAZIZB010000101.1:0-3367 GCA_964543635.1 uncultured Opitutales bacterium
AGACCTTGTTGCCAAAGCGCTGTTGGAGTTAGTAAAGGCAAACAATCTTGCAAAGAAAACTCAAACAAGGGGTAATTCTGGAATAAACAAGGATGAGGCAACCAAACAGCATTTGTTTTTTCTTCTTCAGAAGCTTCATGGATAGCCCCCTCAGCTCTTAAACATAAAGTCGTTGTTAAGTTAACGCGGGCACAGATAATGGGCTTACAGTCAGGTTGTTTTTGTAATAAATATGCTCGAGCAAAATGCAGCTGATCGCAGGTAAAAATCTGATCCAATTGCAATTTATCTAAAGCTAGACATGTACGCAAAAAGGCACACAAGGCACGAATCCCTAAAGTAGAACCTGGACCATTCAGCAAAAAAACCGAAAGCTTTTCGAAGTTACAAAACTCCAAACAGGGGTTTAAAGCCTTGTGCAGATCATCCGACAAATTACCTTCCTGCTCTTGGCAACAAAGCCATTTTTCATTGCGTGCCAAACCTAATTGGTAACGATTAAATCCAGCCGATAAGAATAAAACATCATTCACGGGCGGACTCCATATCGGATTCGCCCCTTGGTTCCTCTGGTGGCAATTCAGGAACAAATTGCTGAAATAAATAAGCTCTTAATTCCGATAAACCGTCTCCACTTGCACAAGAAATCTCAAAAACAGGCACTGTTTTATGCTTTTTACGGAAAATTTTGATGTTTTCAGCAAACTCAGGCAAGTCACACTTATTAGCAATAATGATATGAGGTTTTTCCGTTAAATGTGGACCATAATTATGTAATTCCTGGCGTAGAATCTCGTAATCTTTCCAAGGTTCACGCGCATCGCTTCCAGCCATATCAATAACATACAAGAGTGCTTGGCAACGTTCTATATGACGCAAGAAACGGTACCCAAGTCCCTTATTTTGGCTTGCACCTTCGATCAATCCAGGAATATCCGCTAAAAACAAATGGCGATGGTTTTCCGTCAAAACCCCCACACTTGGATGCAAGGTCGTAAAGGGATAATTGGCAACCTTAGGTTGGGCATTCGTAAAACAGCGAATTAATGAGGATTTACCTGCATTGGGGAACCCCACTAAACCAATATCAGCTATTGTTTTTAAAATCAGCTTAAAACGGCCCTCTTCGCCGGGTTGACCTGGCGTTGCTTGCATTGGCGTTTGATTGGTTGCAGACTTAAAATGCAAGTTTCCAAGACCGCCACGACCACCTTTTAAGATAACAGTACGCGATCCAACCTTTAAAATTTCCGCAACGATTTGCCCGGTAAACACATCCATTATAACGGTACCAGGTGGCACTAAAAGCGTACAATCCGCCCCACCCTTTCCATAACAATCCGATCCCATACCATGCTGCCCATTTTGAGCACGTGCATGTGGCTTATATTTGAAATCCTGCAAATCGTTTACGTGAGGCGAACATTCTAGAATGATATCGCCACCTTTTCCGCCATCGCCACCATCGGGTCCGCCCTTTGGAATGAACTTCTCTCGACGAAAGCTGCGGCAGCCATTACCACCATCACCAGCCTTCCAGATGACCTCTACTTCATCAACAAACATTTACTTCAATCCTTGTGTAATGATGTGATCCGCCAAACCATAAGCAATCGCTTCTTCAGCATTTAAATAGAAATCCCGGTCGGTATCGCGCGTAATCTTTTCGATACTTTGTCCTGAAGCATTGGCCAAAATCTGATTTAATTCAGCACGAGATTTTTCCATTTCTTGAGCCTGAATGTGAATATCCACTGCAGATGCCTCAATTTGGCCCATAATAAGCGGCTGGTGAATCAAAACACGTGCATGAGGGAAAAGGTAACGATAACCTTTACGAGCACCGCTGAGCAAGATAGAACCCATGCTAGCAGCCAACCCTGTAACAATGACTGAAATGGGTGATTGGATCAATTGCATCGTATCATAAATAGCCATACCTGCCGTAATAGAACCACCTGGGGTATTTATATAGAAAGAAATCGGCTTACCTGGATCTTTTAATTCTAAATAAATCAATTTTTCCGTTACATCTTTAGCGGACTCATCATTGACTTCTCCCCACAAAAAAACTTTACGTTCGTCTAAGAACTTTTTCTGAATAACAGCTTCTGTCGCACTTACGGCTTTCTTGTCCTCACAATTGGCTTCTTTTTCCATACATTCTAAAAAAATGCATTTTTAGAGAAAAATCAAAGAGAAAATAAGCCTTTCTTTTTTAACGGACTTGCTTGCATACGAGCTTCCAATTCTTTAACAAGCAAAGCCTTTGATAAAGCCTCTTCTTGTGTAATCTTTTCTTCCTGCCAAAGTTGAAACAAGTGCTTATCTAAAGGTAACATACCCAAACGCTGATTCGTTTCCAATTCCGTTTGAATACGGAAAACTTTGTTTTCACGAATCAAATTCGCAACCGAATCCGAATGCATCATAATTTCAAAAGCAGGTAAACGTCCCACACCTTCTTTTTTCTTACAAAGGACTTGGGATATAACGCCAATTAAATTCGACGCTAATTGAGTACGAACAAGTTCCTTACTGCCTTCTGGGAAAGCATCAATGATACGATCTACGGTACGCGAAGAACCCGTTGTATGCAGCGTTGACAACACCAAATGCCCTGTTTCTGCAGCAGAAACCGCCGCTTCAATGGTTGCTAAATCACGCATTTCTCCTACCAAAATAACGTCTGGATCTTGTCGTAAGGCTCCTGCTAACGCCTTTTGAAAAGAAGCCGTATCACGTCCTAATTCCCGCTGTGTTATGATACAACGTCTCCGCTGATAAATATACTCAATAGGATCTTCAATCGTAATAATGTGCTTATTGCAGGTTTCATTAATGTAATCGATCATCGCTGCTAACGTTGTCGATTTTCCGGATCCCGTCGGCCCTACAACAAGCAACAATCCTCTTGGAGAATGCAACAATTCTTTTATTTTTTGCAAAGAATAAGTCGGGAAACCTAATTCATCTAATTGAAATGGCTTTTCTTGAACAAGTCGCAGTACAATACCATAATGATCTTGTGCTAAAAAAACATTGGCCCGTAAACGAACCTTTTCCCCTTCAATCTCAGGCTCATAAGCAAAATCTAGCTCTTTCGTCACCTTAAGACTCGCGAGTAATCGTTCCGGTACCAATGCCTTTACATATACATCCAAATCTTCTTGAGACAACACCGGCATCTCCAAAACACGTATCGTTCCATCAATACGAAAAATCGGTTTTTCTTCAAACCGCAAGTGAATATCGGATGCTCGTTCCTGCATCGCCATCTGAATCAAATTCTCCAATTGTACTGCCATATTTTTATAACACGGCAGATTTAAAAAAAACTACAGCTGAAAATTTTTTTAATAAAATA
>CAZIZB010000102.1:0-3352 GCA_964543635.1 uncultured Opitutales bacterium
ATAAGCTCTTTGTGGCATTTGGATTGACAGATGCGACAATAAGGATTTTTCTAATACTATGAAAGTTGCCCTGAGTTTGTTGAAAAACTATGTGAAAATTGAGGTTAGCGCGGAAGCTTTGGCAGAAGCGTTCGTGCATCTCGGCTTTGAAGTCGAAGGCATGGAAAACTTGGGGTATTGTGGCGCTGGTCCTATTGTCGTCGGCCAAGTTATTGAAAAAGAAAAACATCCCAACTCAGACCACTTAAGCGTTTGTAAGGTCCAAGTCAATAACGATGAACCGCTCCAAATCGTCTGCGGGGCTTCCAATTTTAAAGTCGGTGATCGTGTCCCGGTCGCCCTCGAAGGTGCTCGTCTCGGCGACATCATCATTCAGAAAACCTCCATGCGTGGCTTCGATTCTTGCGGCATGATGTGTAGCGCCAGCGAACTTGGTCTCGAAGCAGCTGAAAGCCACGGCCTGTACATCTTAAACGACCTCAATCCAGCCGTCGGAACCCCCATCGAGGAACTTTTTGGCAATAAAAAGGACGTCATCTTCGACCTCTCGATTACTTCAAACCGCGGCGATTGCCTCAGTTATCTCGGTATCGCCAGAGAACTCAGCGCGTACTTCAACACCCCAGTGCTTGTGCCAAATACCACAGAAGCTTTGCCGCAAGCCCAAACAACAGGCCTAACCGTCTCGTCCGACGCCTGCGATTACTACTCCGGCTGCACCATCGAAGCTATCCAAATTATGGACAGCCCAGCTTGGATGCAGGAATTTTTGACTAAATCCGGACTGCGCCCTATTAATAATGTTGTCGACGTAACCAACGTCCTCTTACTCGAATTCGGCCAACCGCTTCACGCCTTCGACGCCAACAAACTCCAAGGCGATATTATTGTCCGCGAATCCCGTCCCAACGAATCCATAAAAACTTTAGATGACATCGAGCGTATTTTGCCTGAAAATACGCTTGTTATCGCCGATACCTCTGGACCGATTGCCCTCGCGGGCATCATGGGAGGCGCCTCTAGCGAAATTTCTTCAACCACCGGAAAAATTTTCCTCGAATGTGCCCACTTCTCCCATAAATCCATTCGCAAAACCCTTCGCAACTTGACCATTTCTTCCGATAGCGCTTACCGCTTCGAACGCTTCGTGGATAAAACTCAAGCACCGCAAATTCTTCAACGCGCAATCCATTTGCTCCGTGAAACCTGCCCCAACATCGTCGTAAAATCCTACATCCAACAAGGCTCAGCAACGGACCCTTTACGAACAATCGAGCTTACGTTCGATAAAGTCCTAAATTTGTTGGGCTTCGACGTCTCACCAGAAGATTTCCAAAAAACACTGGAGCGCTTAAACTTTTCTTTTGAAACGATTGGCAAAAATCATTGGAAGGTTGCTATTCCATCTTATCGTGCGGATATCGAACAATTTCCAGATCTCGTTGAAGAATTCATTCGCCTTCAAGGAACCGCGCAAATTCCGTCCAAATTGCCTGATGGAGTCGCTTGTTCGATCGAAGATGCTCCAGAAAATGAATTACGTAATCGACATGCAGCTATCCTCTCAAATGCCGGCTTTTTTGAATGCTATACGGATTCTTTACAGCCCAAAACTTGGTACGAAAAGGTTTTGCCAGAAGCGGTTTCAACTCCTTTGCAGCTCCATAATCCCGTCAGCGAAGAACATAATTGTCTGCGTTATTCATTGATTCCTGGGCTTGTCGAATCGCTTTGTGAGAATCGTCACCACGGAAATCCGGTCGAACGTCTATTTGAAACCGGACGCATTTTTAAAGCAGACGCGAAAGGAAAACTTCATGAATTATTTGCAACCGCTTTCGTCGTTTGTCCTTCCCAAGAACGCCATTGGTTAAAGCCAGAACCATTCAATTTTTATGAAGGCCAAAATTATGTACGTTCCTTGATCGCCGCTAGCGGAACAGCAACATCGGTACAATCCGCAAAAGCAGAGGCTTCACCTTTATGGCAAAAAGGGTATTGCGGAAAAATCGGTTTATGGGAACAACGCGGCTTCGAAGCTAATTTGGGCTATCTAGATCTAAATTTCACGCAGCAATGGTTCAAAAACGATATTATTTTTGCAGCAGAATGTATTTGGTTGCCCGAACGTATCCGTTTTAAAGATGAAAAAACCTTCCAACCGTATTCGGAATGCCCTGTTGTGACAAAGGATTTGGCTCTTTGGGTACCGTTTGAGACTTTGGGAGAAGAAGTCCATCAAGCTCTCATCAAACAGCTTAAAAAGCTCATAAAGAATCCGGTACAATTGCGTGATGTGCGTCTTTTTGATGTTTTCAAGGATGACAAAAATTTAACACAAAAAAGTCTCGCCTTTAGTCTCGTTTTTGGCTCTAATAGTGGGACATTGACCGAAGAAATGATTAACCCCATTTTTGAGGCATTGCAGGAGAGCATTGAGAAGAATTATGGTTATCAAGTAAGGAAGCAGACAGTATGAGCGATCAAAATTTAGACATAGATCATTTGGCAAAATTGGCGCGTATTCGCTTGTCGGAAGAGGAGAAAACGCAACTTTTACAACAACTACAATCGATTGTTGGCTATTGTTCAAAAGTTGCAAATGCTCAAGTCGATGCATTAGAACCTATGGTTCATTCGTTCGATCACGGCGAAAATATTTGGCATGAAGACACGCCAAAAGCAACAGACACAACAGATTATCTGACGCAAAACGCACCCGAAATTAAAGAAAATCAAATTGTCGTTCCAAAGGTTTTATAATGAAAAGTTGGCTATTTAAACCCTTAGAAGAGCTTGTCGACGGATTAAAACAAAAAAAGATTTCTTCCGTTGAGCTCACGCAAGCATACATTGATCAAACCAAAGTTACTGAAGGTGCAATACAAGCCTTTTTAAGCTTTGACGAACAAAAAACCTTAGCTGAAGCAGCTGCATCTGACAAGCGTCGTGCTGATGGCAAATGTCTAAGTGAGTTGGATGGTATTCCTGTTGGCTTAAAAGATATTTTTGCCGAAAAAGGTCAGCCACTTACGTGCGCTAGTCGTATTTTAGAAAAATTCGTAAGTCCTTACGATTCAACGGTTGTACAAAAGCTACGAAAAGCTGGAATGGTTCTTTGGGGACGTCTTAACATGGACGAATTTGCCATGGGATCGTCTTCAGAAAACTCTGCGTTTAAGATAACAAGTAATCCATGGGATTTGGAACGCATACCGGGTGGAAGCAGTGCTGGAAGTGCAGCAGCTGTAGCAGCAGGACAAGTACCTTTATCGTTAGGAACAGATACCGGTGGCTCTATTCGCCAACCTGCTGCATTGTGCGGAATCGTAGGCATGAAGCCAACATATGG